>JAEYWB010000152.1 GCA_023429275.1 Planctomycetota bacterium | reverse complement strand
GCCGGTGGCCGCGCAGACCGTCCCGCAGGTTGTTGCCCAGTCGCCGGATCCTTTCGTTCCCCCGGCCGCTGTTCCGTCCGCGGCTCCCGCGACGCCCCCGGCAGGCCTTCCATTCCTGGACTTCGGTCAACCGGCTCCTGTGAGCGCGGTGCCGGCGCAGCCCTCCGCAGCGCCGACTCAGCCCTCGGCAACCCCGGCGCTGGTCGCGCCGGCACAGCCTCAGGCGGCTCAGGTGGCGCAGTTGCCACTGGCGGTGCCGCAGAATCCGCCGGGTGCCGCCAGCCCGCAGAGTCTTGTTCCAACGTCGACGCCTCCCGCCGCCCCCCCCTCTCTGGCGGGAACTCCCGCCCAGGTGAACGCTTCCCCCTTCACCGGACTCGGCCTGAACGACGCGGTGCCGGCAAACGGGCCTCCCCTCGTGCAGTCGCCCCCGACGGTTCCCGCCGCGACGCCGGCGCTCCCGCCGTTGCAGGTCGCCGCGGTGCCGACGCCTCCCGCCGCTCCGGCAACCCCCGCGGCCGCTCCGGCAACTCCAGCGACGGCCGCCGCGCCGCAATCGCTTCCGAAACTCGATGGATTCTTCTCCGCAGAAGAAGAGAGGCAGACAGACCAGCCCGTCGCCGCGAAGAGTCCCGAACAGCCCATGCCGCTCGTCGTTCCGACGCCTCCACCGACGACCGGGGAACCAGCGTTCGAAGTGCCGAAGCCGGCCGCCATGGCTCCGCTCGTCGTTGTTCCGCCGTCGGTTCCGGATGTCCCTGCACCGGTCGATGTCGCGACGAAGGCCCCCGTCGACCTTCCCAAGCTCGAACTCCCGCCGATCGCCGCCGCGCCTCAGCCCTTGCCCGCCACCGAGGTCGCTCAGCCGGAAAGCATCCCGCCCCTCAAGCCGGTGCCGCGCCAGAGCGACGGGGCCGCGGCCAGCAAGATGGCACGCATTGCCGCCCGGTCCGACCAGCGCGGACTGAAAGGGTTCTGCCCGGTCATGCTCCGCGATCACCGCGAGCTGGTCGACGCCAAGCCGGAATTCCGCAGCTTCTACCGGAACAAGATCATCCTGCTCTCCTCCCAGGAGGCGAAGGCGGTGTTCGAATCCGACCCGGCGAAGTATGCCCCTGCGGCATCCGGGAACGACGTCATCCATCTTTCGCAGACCGGCGAAGAGCTCGAGGGCTCGCTCGAGCATGCCGTGTGGTACAAGGGGCGACTCTATATGTTCCAGGGGGCTGAAACGCTGGAGACCTTTGTTGCCGCTCCGAGCAGCCACGCCACGAATGACTGATCGGACGTGAGTGGCAGTCGACGCATTCCGCCGAGAACGGTCTCGAACGTCGGGACCGTTCTCCCGGCATGAATGCCCGAACCCCCGCCGCCTGGCCAGCGACCGGTCATCAGTTGAAGATCAGGATCGCCCCCGGGCCCGCTCTGGTCTGTGGTCAAAGTGGCCCGGCAGGAGTCGTTCGTTCTCAATATTGAGGACGGCACCCGCCGCTCTCGGGGCTGTTCCCATTCAAAAGCCGCAGGTACGCCTGAGCTTCGTACAGCGGGCCATGGGAAGACGGGTCAAACTTTCTTGATCGGTGGGGGCTCCATGCCGCCGCGGGCTGTTTGCCCGCGTTCGCAATGCGGCAAATTGCATCAGGTTGTCCGCCTCGGTACGCTGAAGCTGACTGAAATCTGGCCCAGCCAGGTCCTGGCTCCAGAGAGTCCTTCCGCGTCCCCTTATTACACGGCAACCCTCTCGATCGGCCTCACGTCCGCTTGGAATCCCATGTCTTCCGAATCCGTTGTTTCGAACTGGCTCAGCGAGCTTCGGGGAGGCGAGCCGGAGGCGATGGAGAAGCTGTGGGAGAAGTTCTTCACCCGCCTCGTTGAAGTCGCGGGAAGGCAGATCCGCTCGATCTCCCGGCCCACCTCCGATGGTGAGGATGTCGCCAGCAGCGTCTTCAAGAGCCTCTGGCGAGGAGCCAAGGCGGGACGGTTCCGCGAAGTGAAGTCGATGGACGAGGTCTGGTGGATCCTCGCCGCGATGGCCCAGCGGAAGTGCATCGACTACGCCCGTCGCCAGGGATCGTTCAAGCGGGGCGGGAATCTGACGCGTGTGGCGATCGACGATTCCTCCTCCGCGTGGCTCGAATCTCTCGCGTCGCGCGAGCCGGACCAGCTCCTGGTGGCCCTGGAAGACGAATTCGAGCATCTGATGAAGCTTCTGGACGACGATCGGCTTCGGACGATCGTCAATCTCCGGATCGAGGGTTTTACCGTCCCGGAGATTGCCGGCACTCTGGACTTGTCAGTACCGACCGTGGAGCGGAAACTGCGATACGTTCGGGAAGTCTGGAAGAACGAACTCTGCCATGCTCCAGAAGAGTAATCTCGACGACGCCGCGTCACTCACTCGCGATACGCCGCGTCTCTTCGTTCTTAAACGACTTGAATCGACCTGTGACGCGTTCGAGGAGCGCTGGAAGCAGACTCCTGCGATCGCCGCGGATTCAGGAACGGGATCCTCGGTCGAGCCCGACCTTCGAGAGTTCCTGTCGCAGCACGACCTGCCCGACTCCGAGCTCTTTCGGGAACTGCTCCAGATCGACATCGTCTACCGTCGGCGGATCGGCCTCTCGACCGAGCTCGACGACTACGCTCGCCGGTTTCCGGAATACAGCGACGTCATTCAGAAAGTCGGACAGCCGGGGAGCGCATCGGCCGCAGAGGCCCCTGCCGGCCCCGCTCTCCCCGGGCTCCCCGTCGTCCGTCCGATTGTCCCGGACCGCTACCGCCTCGAGCAGGAGCTCGGGAAAGGTAGCTTCGGCGTCGTCTGGAAAGCCTGGGACACACAGATGGGCCGCTCGGTGGCGGTGAAGTGCCTCCGGCACGATCTCTCGCCGGCAGCGTTCGACCTGCTGGCGCGCGAAGCGCACGCTGTCTCCCAGATGAGCCATCCGAATGTCGTTCGGGCGCTCGATGCCGGGAAGACCTCCCGCGGGACGTTTATCGTCTTCGAACTGGTCGATGGGATCTCGCTCCAGGACTGGGCGAAGGAGCTTCCGAAAGAGGCGGACCGGGAACAGGCGATCGCCCGGATGGTGCTGCAGATCTCTCAGGGGCTCCAGCACATCCACGATCAGGGCGTGGTCCACCGCGACCTCAAGCCGGGGAACATCCTGGTGACCCGCCAGGGGGTTCCCAAGATCATCGACTTCGGGCTTTCGAAGTACGAGGACGTCCTGTCGACCCTGACCGGCGGCCCGGAAGGGGCGGGCGGGGGAGCGCTTCTCGGGACCGTTCCGTACATGAGCCCCGAGCAGTGCCTCGGTCGGCGACTCGACGCGACGACGGACGTCTATTCGCTCGGCGTGATTCTGTTCGAGCTCCTGACAGGTGAGCGGCCGTTCGACGGCGGCACACGTCAGGAACTGATCCAGAAGATCCTTAACAGCCCCACCC
>JAEYWB010000129.1 GCA_023429275.1 Planctomycetota bacterium | reverse complement strand
CCATCGCGGCAGCAGGAGCGATCCCCGCAAACCAACCGATCGACCGAGCGGGCATCAGCACGGCGTCATCCATCGACCACCGTCCCAACGCCCGTCGCCCCGGTCCAGCAGGCTGCTGGGCTATTGACCTTCGTGCTGCTTCTGGATGCCGAACATCACGAGCTTGGCGATGTTCCTGGCGTTCTCGACCGGGAGGCTGAACTTTGCCCGGATCGCGCTCTTCTCGATCGCGATCGCTCCGCCCATGAACGACGGGGTCACCTTGAGGCCATCGAGTTCGCTCGCGTCGAACGGGAGCTGAGCGCCGAAGTCGCCGGCGACTTTCGCTCCGCGGAGGGCCAGGGTCGGCAGGTCGACCATCCAGGTCAGGTTCGACATCGGCAGCAGCGTCGCCTGGAAGGTCGTCGCCGGGGTCGATGAAGCGGTCCCCTTGTAGGTCTTGAGGGCCGCTTCCATCGCTCCCTTACCGCCCCCCATCGTCTGGATGTAGGCCTTGTCGAGGTAGGCGATCCGGGAAACCATCCCGTCCGGGCCGAACATTGCCGTCTGGAGCATCGCGGCGTTCGGGTCGTCCATTTCCTGCTTGATGGTGACGATGTCGACCTTCGTGCCGCTGATGGTTTCGGCATCTTCCTTGAGGGTCGTCTCCTGCTTGAGCCCCGGGGCCTCGATCGTCCCCAGGCTCTTCGTGATCGCCCGCATCTGCGGCTTCACGGTGCTGATCGGGGCGACCTCCACGACGGCGACCGACTTGAGAAGGCCCGACTGGGATTCACCGATGTCGAACGAGTTGCCGAGGCCGGAGAAGGCGATCCCCTTCATCGCTTCGACCGCCTTGTCGAGAGCCGCCTTCTTCGAATCGTCGTTGAGGAGCTCCTTGTTGTACTGCATCCCCCACTTCACGAGCTTCTGCAGGTCGGCGGAGACGCCGATGTAGGCGACCGACGACGGCGGGAGCTTCGACAGGAACGCCATCTTCGACGTGGGATGGGTCGCGAGGGCCTTCGCGGTGTCGGAGTCCTCGGCGAACAGGCCGTAGTCCTCGATGACGAGGCCGGTCTTGTCGGCCTTCAGGGAGATCGTCAGCTCTTCGGAGTCACCGACGGCCGCCACGAACTGTTCGAGCAGAGCGGTGTACATCGCCACCACCGGCTTCATCTGCTCACCCTGCGGACCGAGCTGGTCCGGCAGTCGTTCGATCGCGGCCTTCCCCTGGGCTTCGGCCTGTTCGAGCTGTTCCTTGTAGGTCTCGACGAGGTCGGCAACGTTGACGTAGATGGCGAGGTCGCCGGCGAAGAAGAGCTTGTCGGCCTCTTCGCTCATGGCGTCCTCGATCGACTCGTCCTTGTCGCCGAGCTCATCGGGAAGCCCCTGGTTCTTGTCGGTGTAGTACACCCAGTCGCCGTCGATGCGGGACTCGAGGTTCTCGGGGAGCGCCTCGGCGAGGGCCTTCGCGTCGGTTGCCGGGATGGCGAAAACGGCGGTCGGCGGGCTCTCCGCTTCGGCGAAGATGATGAGGTACCAGTCCTCTTTCTGGTCGACCCCTGTGAGGGTCGGGTTCGAGATCAGGAGGCCGATCGCGCCGGCCTGCTGGCGGATCTGTTCTCCCGCGCCGGGCTGGATCGCGTTGACCAGGTCGGCCACCTGGCCGATCGTCTTCTCGGGAGCCGCCAGGCGAATCGCGACAGCCGCGTCGGACGAAAAGCTGGCGAGCGGCGACTCGTCTTCAGCCTGGAGGGAGGCCGAAGAGCCCCACAGCAGTAAACCGGCAACGAGCAGTTTCCAACGTAGCATTGTCGCAGACTCCTGGAGAGATGATCGGCGGCCGGATAGGGCCGCATGGTGGACCCGTGGCAGACACGGAGTGACGGGGCCCGGAAGATCCCCTTCGAGCCACCGCCGGGGAACTATCTCAGATTCCTTCCGCTTGGGAACGGAGACAGGGGGACCGCGGATGACACTCCGCTCGCTTTTTTTGAAGAACTTTGCTGCGTGGACGGGTGACCCGGCCGTCAGCCTGTTCTTCCGGGGCCGTCGCTCTCGTATCCGCCCTGGTCCTGATAAGCTGCCGAATGCATCAACGATCGCTTTCGCCAGGCGGTCGCGGATTCGGGTCCGCCACCAGATTACGGGAGAGAGAAGAGCCGATGAGCACTCGTCGAGTAGGGTTGGGCAGTGTCGCCGCGGTAATCCTGATGGGCCTTGCTGCCGCAGCGGCCCGGGCCGATGACCAGTGGGTCGTCTATGAAGGAAAGGAGGGCCCCGGCAAAGGGAAGCACGTCGTCCTGGTTGCGGGAGACGACGAGTACCGCTCCGAAGAGACAATGCCGCAACTCGGAAAAATGCTGGCGGTGAATCACGGCTTCCGCTGCACGGTGCTGTTCCCGGTCGATCCCGCGACGGGAGAGATCAAGCCGGACCACCAGACGAACATCCCCGGCCTCGAGGCGCTCGACTCCGCCGACCTGATGATCCTCTGCACGCGGTTCCGCAACCTGCCTGATGACCAGATGAAGCACATTGTCGACTATGTCGAATCGGGGAAGCCGATCATCGGGCTGCGGACCGCGACGCACGCCTTCAACTTCTCCGGCAAGTCGAGCTACGAGGACTACGGATGGAACAAGAAGGATGGCGGCTTCGGCCGGCGCGTTCTCGGTGAGACGTGGGTCGCCCATCACGGCCATCACGGCAAGGAGAGCACCCGCGGGATCACCGCTCCCGGACAGGAAGGAAACCCGATCCTGAAGGGGATCAAGGAGAAGGAGATCTGGGGGCCGACGGACGTCTACACCGTCAAGCTCCCTCTGCCGGGGGACTCTCAGCCGATCGTCCTGGGACAGGTGCTTGTCGGGATGAAGCCGGACGACGCGCCGCTGGAAGGACCGAAGAACGAGCCGATGATGCCGGTCGCCTGGACGAAATCGTACACCGGAAAGGCCGGGAAGACCGCCCGGGTCTTCACGACAACGATGGGTTCCTCGACCGACTTCGAGAGCACGGGGGTCCGCCGGATGCTGATCAACGCGACCTACTGGGCGCTCGGGATGGAAGACAGGATCACGGACTCACTGAACATCGACCTCGTCGGGGAGTTCAAGCCGACACGGTTCGGGTTCGGTGGATATGTCAAAGGCGTGAAGCCATCGGACCATGCGATGAAGTAAGCGTCGTCAGTCTGCCGGTGACTCGGTAGCGGGAGGCTAGGCCACAGAGGTTACAGAGAACACAGAGTTTCCCCGTTGAGTCCTCTGTGAGCTCTGTGGCCTCTGTGGCAAAAATGATTTTGAAACAGCTTCCTGACCGCGCACTCCACACCGCGGCGAAGCGGTTACTTTATTGTTGCGGGCGTCGCCTTCTTCAGCATCTCCTCGACATTCCCTTCGATCGGCCCATAGACGTTCCGGCGGACGTGATCGGCGTGCTCGATGTAGAACGATTTGCCGCCGGGCAGGATGTGAGCCTCGAGGTTCCTTCCGATATCGATCGTCCGGACGCCCGGCCGGACCCGGAAGAACCGCCCGATCTCGCCCGGTTCGTTCGGCCGCTGTTCGTAGACGTCCGTGATCTCGTGCCACTTTCCCCCGATCGGAACGCCGACCAGGTCGACTCCGGGAATCTGCGGAGGACGCTCGGTCCGGGTCCTTTGGCCGTTGAGTTCGATCGAGAGCAGGTTCGGCTCCCCTTCGTCCGGGACCTCGATCGCAGCCCGGACCTTCTCGACCTGACCGGCGGCGTCCCTTTCCCGGTAGAAGGTGATCTCGCGTGAGCCTCCGGGGTAGTTC
>JAEYWB010000352.1 GCA_023429275.1 Planctomycetota bacterium | reverse complement strand
TCCGCCGGCTTCGCGTGGGCGTGATCAGCGGCGGCAGCCGCGGGATGCCGGGCATCGTGCGTCGCGCTGAGCCACGTCACGAGGGCGGCGGAACTGCAGAGGAATCCGGTCGCAATGCAGCCGATGGCGAGATAGGCGGCGGTCTTCGACTTCCGCTCTCCCCAGTATCCGCCGAAGACTTCGATGACGAATCCCGCCAGTGGGAGCAGCCAGGCGATCGCCAGGAGCGTCTTCAGAGTCGACGCCGTGGCGGCGTACTGCTGAAGCTGCTCGCCAAGCGAGGCGGCCGGGATGGTGTCTGCCAGCAGCATGTCTGTTTCTATCGAGGACCACCCGGCAGGACCGGGAAGGCGGAGGATGTAAGGGGAGGATTCGTCCGAACGGCTCGAGACGCCGTTCTTCGGGCGGGTCAGCCGCGGAGCTCGTTTGCCCGATCGACGTCGATCGTGAAGTGGTTGTTGTAAAAGTTCAGGACGATCGCGAGGGCCACGGCCGCTTCAGCCGCCGCCAGCACGATCACGAACATCGCCATCACCTGGGCATCGAGCCCGAGCCGGCCGTACTTCGAAAACGCGACGAGGTTGATGTTCGCCCCGTTCAGGACGAGCTCGACCCCCATCAGCACGCCGACACCGTTCCGCTTGGTCGCCATGCAGAGGATGCCGCAGACGAACAGGACGGCGGCAACGAGCAGGTAGGCCTGGAGTCCGATGGGATTCATGATGTTCATTCCTCGGTCAGGACAGCGGGCACTTCACACGGGACTCCGGCAATCCGTTCCCTGCAATCAGGGCTGGGATGCGGGGCTGGACGCAGACACGCGACGCTTGGCCCGTGCGAGATAGGACGCCCCGACGAGTACGACGAGGAGGTGGACCGAAATGATTTCAAACGGGAGCAGGTATCCCGTGCTGAGCTTGTTCTCTTTGCGACCGAGGTCCTCGTCGAAACGCAGGCCGGTCAGTGCCGCACCCAGGTCGCGGGCTGTCTGCCCCTCCCCGAGCTGGTTGTAGCCCGGCCGCTGCGAAGCGGCCTCGCCGTAGTTCGCCGCAAGCTTCGCGGAATTGGCGTTCCAGTCGACTTGAGTCAGCGTGAACATGACGGTCGCGAGGAACAGGATTCCGATGACGGCCGCCTGAACGATGTCGCCGGGGTTCGTCTTGATCGACAGGTACGGCCCACTCGCGGTGAGCATCACACCGAAGATCAGCAGCACGACGGTTCCCCCGACATAGATCAGGAGCTGCGTCGCGCCGATGAAGTCGGCTCCGAGCATGAAGAACAGCCCGGCGGTCGACGCCAGGGCAATGATGAGCCAGAACGCCATTCGCACGACATTCTGACTGAAGACGACGGCGAGAGCCCCGCCGCACGTTCCTGCCGCATAGATACCGAAGAGGAGCTGTTCCATGATTAGAGTCCGCTCCCGTCTTGAAGCGCCACGGTGGCCGACGGGCTTGCCGACTGACCGTTCAGGTCAATCGGACCCACACTCGAAACCCGGCCTCGGGAGCCATCGCGGGGAACGGAAGAATGCTTTTCCTCCGGGTGTGCCGGCGAGACAGGAGCCGCAGGTGTGCTCGGCGGCGTAACAACCGGTGCCTTCGGCGGGACCGGAATCCGAAGCCCCAGAGGCTCCCCGATCATCGGCCGGCCTGGAAGCATGACCGACCAGATGGTCGAGCCAAGAAACAGGAAGCAGCTGATCGGCACGAGGTACTTGAGGCAGGTCATCATCACCTGGTCGATCCGGAGCCGCGGAAGCGTCCAGCGGATCCAGATCTGGAGGAACACAAGGATTCCCGCCTTGGTCATCAGGACCAGGAAGCCGAGAACCCGACCGAGATAGACCAGGGACGACCCGTAAAACGCTTCGTCAATCGGAGCGATGCCGGTCCACCACCCCCCCAGGAACAGGAGAGAGCCCAGCATGCTCACGAAGAACATGGCGGCGTACTCCGCCAGGAAGAAGAACGACCACCGCATCCCGCTGTATTCGGTGTGAAAACCACCGACCAGTTCACTCTCGGCCTCGGCAAGGTCGAAGGGAGCCCGCTTGTTGCTGGCGAGCGTCACCGTGAAGAACACAAAGAAGGCCACGAAGGTGAACGGGTTGTAGAAGACGAACCAGTTCGTGAACCACCCGGACTGCATCTGGGCGATTTCATTGAGATTCATCGACCCCGCGATCGCAACCGGAATGACCGCGGTCAACCCGAGGGGGACTTCGTAGCTCACCATCTGGGCCGCTTCACGCATCCCCCCGAACAGTGACCACTTCGATCCGCTCGAATAGCCGGCGAAGACAATGCCGAGAACTTCGAGCGACAGAATCGCCAGGGCGAGGAAAAGGCCGACGTCCAGCGCCATGGCCACCCAGCCCTGACTGAACGGCACAAACAAGAATGCCGAAAACGCCGCCACCACAACAAGATACGGCGCGACCCGAAACAGCAGCTTATCGGCAGACCCTGGAGCGAGGTCTTCCTTCTGAATGAGCTTCACTCCGTCGGCGAGCGACTGAAGCCAGCCGAAACGGCCACCGACGCGTGTCGGCCCGAGGCGGTCCTGGATTCGTCCCGCAACCTTGCGCTCTGCCCAGATGAAGAAGAAGGCCGGAAGTCCGAAGAACAGCCCAAGCAGGGCAATATGAATGACTGCCGCGAGAAGGTTCGCCGTCGTCGGCGAGACCATTCCCTGGAGCGCTTCGGAAATCGTCCGGGCGGCCAGAATCGGCGTCATGCAGCGGCTGTCCGAAAGGGGTTCAACGTCAACCACGAGGAATAACACAGGCGCAGAACGCGGCTTTTCCCCCGAGCGCCGGACGTTATGACAGATGCCCCAGCGCCTTTCAAGCGACCGATCGAGGCATTCCCAAATGCGGTAAGTCCGCATGACGAATCGGGTTTGCGCGCACGATCGAGCCCGCAGTTCTCACGGTCTTTTGCGGAGGAACGACCTTCGCCGCCCGGGATGTTCGCGGAGAGGGGCCCCCGACTTGCCAAGGGAGGCGCGACGGTTTCGGGGGGCTCGCACCAGGCCACGCTTCTCGGGCCGATGCGACACCTTCCGGGGTCGCGGCAGCGCCCCGCCTGGGCGCCGGGGCC
>JAEYWB010000837.1 GCA_023429275.1 Planctomycetota bacterium | reverse complement strand
ACCTGCGGCGGCTCGACTGGAAGGTCCTCGCCCGCACGGGCCGGATGCATCTTCGGCTCTACCAGGACGAAACGAATCTCACCTGCACGATGCTCGTCGACGCCAGCAGCTCGATGCGGTTTGGCGGGAAGGCCCGCGGCGTGGACGGCCCCGGCTCCAAGCTCGAGTACGCCCAGTACTTCACGACCGCGCTCAGCCAGCTCATCGTCGGAGGACAGGACCAGGTGGGACTGGCGATTGCCGCCGACCAGCTCCAGGTCTTCGTCCCCCCCGGGGGGCACCCCGAGCACCTGATGCACGTCCATCGCGAGATCGAGAAGCTCCGGACCTGGCCGGCGACCGACCTGGGCAAGTCGCTCCGGCAACTGTTCGAACGGCTGCACCGCCGCGGGGTCCTCCTGATCCTCAGCGACTTCCTGTGCGACTCCCTCGAAGAGACGTTCGCCGCCGTCCGGCTCTTCCGCAGCCGCCACTGGGAAGTGGTCGCCCTGCATCTCGTTCACCCGCTCGAAGAGACTCTCCCCGCCGGCACCGCCTGCCGCTTCGAGGGGCTCGAGAACGACGGGCAGATCGACTGCTCCCCCGCCGAGATCGTGCAGAAATATGAGGAGCGGTTCGAAGAGCACTGCCGCGTGGTCCGGATGATGGCGCTCGCGAGCGGATGCGACTACCGCCGCGTCACGACCTCCGTCTCCTACCTCGAAACCCTCAGCGGCTTCCTCGTCGAGAGGGTGGGCTGACATGCTCCTTCACCCCTGGGCACTATCGATCGGCGCGGGAGCCCTGGCGGCTCCGTTCGTCATCCACTGGCTGACCAGACCCCGGCCGACGCGGGTCCCGCTTTCGACGGTCAAGTTCGTTCGCGAGATCATTCAGCAGCGGAAGAGCTACAACCGGCTTCGTGACTGGCTCATCCTTCTCTGCCGGGTCGCGGCCATCGCCCTGCTGGCGCTCGCGATCGGACGACCGATCCTCGGCGATCGAGGGGCCGCCGCATCGGCCGCGCAGTCGAACACCAAGAGAGTCCGCGTCGTCCTGCTCGATCTCAGTCAGAGCATGGCGGCGACGTCAGAGAGCGTTCAGGTGTTCGAACGGGCCCGGTCCATGGCGGCCAGACATCTCGACCCGCCGCTCGGCACGGAGGCGAACCTGATTCTCGCGGCGGCAACCGCCCAGCCCGTCTTCGACCGGCCGTCGACCAACGCCGCCGCCCTCGTCGATGAAGTCGGACGGGCGAAACCTCTCCCCCAGCGGATCCGGGTGCAGGAGGCGATCAACGTAGCGGCCGAGATGCTGACGAAGTCGGGGGACAAATCGACCCGCCGCGAGCTCGTCGTCATCAGCGACTTTCAGCGGAGCAACTGGTCGGGCATGGATCTCTCCCCCCTGCCGGCCGAGACCGAGATCCGTCTCGAATCGGTCGCCCCCGAAGTTCCGCCCGACAACGTCGGAATCGTCGGAGTCCGCTCGCAGGGGCGGGTCGAGAGCGGACGCCCGTTTCGCCTGGAGGTCGAAGTCCACAGCTCGAGCGCGGCGTCACGCCCCGTGGCGGTCGACGTCAAACTCGGCGACCGGCAGCTTAACCTGAAGGGGACCGCCACCGGCAGCGGACGATCGGTCCTCGTCTCCGAGGTCGAGATGCCGGGTGAAGGCTGGCTGTCGGGCGAGGCCCGCCTCAACGGGATCGAGGACGGACTCAAGGAAGATGACCGCCGCCTTTTCGCGCTGCACGTTCACCCCCGGCCAGTCTACGCCCTGCTGACGCGGCAGGCGGCCTACGTCCGCACCGCCTCGAGCTACTTCGTCGAACGGGCGATCTCGCGGATGGGGGAAGGATCCGCCAGCGAGCCCCTCGAACGGATCGTTCGAGTTGACCCGACGAAGACCGATCGCGGCACGCTGCAATCCGCCGACCTGCTCCTTCTCGATCATCCCGGCCGGCTTCCCGAAGAGACGCTCCAGCTGCTCGCCGCCCTGATGCACAGAGGGCGGGGTCTCCTCTACATCGCCTCCGAGCCGGCCGACGCCGTGAACATCAAGCAGCTCGCCACGATTGCCGGTTCGGGCCTGCAGCTGCCGGTCGAGTTCGCTCCCCCCCAGGTCGGCGCCCCTCGCAAGAACCTGTTCCTCATCGAGATCCAGCGACGCCGGGTGCCGTTCTCCGTCTTCGGCGAAGAGACTGACGCCGTCTTCTCGTCTGTCCGGTTCGACGGCGGCCTTGCCAGCCGGCCGATCGAAGGCTCGCTCGCCGATGATGTTCTCGCGAGGTTCAATGACCAGTCCGCCGCACTCGTCGTAACGAGCTGCGGCGCGGGGTCGCTGGCGATCCTGAATGCCGAGCTCAAGTCGTCGAATCTCCCGGCCTCAGCGGGGTTTGTTCCGCTCCTCGGGGAGCTGGTCGGGCACCTCCTCGGCCGCGATCGGTCGCAGGACGCGATCCACAGCGGCGAAGCCCTCGCGGTCTACCTTCCCCCCTCCGCCCTTCCGCTCGCGGGACTTCGCATTGAGTCCGAGGCGAAGGGGGCGGTCGAAGGGGATTCGCTCGGTGAACTCCGCGAAGAGACCGCCGGCGTCCTCTGGCAGTCCCCCGAGGCGGGCGCCCCGGGGCACTACAGCGTGAAGCGGGGAGGAGAGACCGTCTTCGCCCTCGCGACCGCGATCGCGGAAGAGGAATCGGACCTCGCCACTCTCCCGGCGGACGTCCTCACCAGCCGTCTCGCGGGAGGCCGCGATGTCCAGTTCCACTCCGGCCCGCAAGATGAACAACCGCGGGACACCCTCTGGACCTGGCTCGCGGTCGCGTGCGTTGGTTGCCTGTTCCTCGAACTCGTGGGACTCCTCGTGTTTCGCAGTTAAGTCCCCAACCAGGGTCCCTCGTCCTACAGCCTCCAGTCTGAAGCCTGCAGCCTGACATGTCCCTCGTCTTCGAACCCCTGATCTCCTCCGCCCTCTGGCTGACGCTGGCGGTTGCGGTCGGGGTGTTGCTCTGCGGGTATGCCCGGCGGCGGCCCTGGGCGATCTCGCGGGGAAGATGGGGCTTGATCATTGGCCTGATGTCAATCAGCGCGGCGCTCGTCCTGGGGATTCTTCTCAACCCGACGTGGCATGAACGAATCCCTCCGCCGGCCGGCAAGCCCCGCCTGGCGATCGTTCTGGACGACTCCGCCAGCATGGCGGCGACCGACATGCCGGACGGCAGGTCGCGATACAGTTCCGCCGCGGCGATCGCGAAGGCCTGTGCCGAGAACCTCTCCGGGCGGTTCGATGTCGCGATCAGCACCTTTTCCAAGACTGTCCTGCCGGCCGGTTCAGGGGATCTCGCCGAACGGACGCCGTCGGGAATGACGACCGACCTCGCGACCGCCGTCAGTGCGAGCATCGAGCCGGGGCGGGCGGCTGGTCAGGCGATCCTGCTTCTGAGTGACGGCAACCACAACGCGGGTGGGGGAACGCCACAGGTTCTCGCCGCCCTGAGCCTCGCCCGGGGGGCGGATGCGCCGATCTTCACGAAGACCTTCGGGACCGATGCCGAGATTCACGATCTGTCGATCCGGCTGCATGCCCCCCAGCAGCTCTCGTTCATCGGCCAGCGGGTGCCGGTCACCGCCCTGATCCGCCGTCGCGGCCAGGCGCCGCAGGCGGTGACGGTCGTCCTCTCGCACGAAGGTCACGAGGTCGAACGGCAGCCCCTGTTCCTTTCGGGGGATACCGAGGGGGAAGTCCGGTTTCAGGTCGAGCAGAAGGAGCGGGGGCTGTACCGCTATGACGTCCAGGTGACGCCGTTCGAGGGAGAGCTGACGCAGGTCAACAACTACTCCACGTTTCTGCTGCGTGTCGTCGACGAACCGATTCGAGTCCTGCTGGTCGAAGGAAAGCCCTACTGGGATTCGAAGTTCCTGGCGCGGACGCTGTCGTCCGACCCGTCGATCGAGCTCGTCAGCGTCGTCCGGATGTCGGAGGGCCGATACCTCGAACGGACGCTGAAGCGCGGGAAGCCGACATCGGGGGCAGCTAAAGAGGATCAGCCGGCTGGCGACGAACCGGCCGGTGCCGCGAAAGATGCGGCCGCTACGGCTTCGGCGGCGACATCCGCAGAGGACGCCAGGAGCGACAGATCAAAGGCAGTAACTTCAATCAGCATGCCGGTCACGGAATCCTGGCGGGTGATACCCGACGGCCGCGAAGTGCTCGAGCACCGGTCGGCCCTCGCGCGATTCCAGGTCGTCGTCCTCGGGCGCGAGTCGGAATCGTTCGTCTCCGAGGCAGCGGCCGACAACCTGCGGGACTGGGTCGGTACCGAGAGCGGCGCCCTCGTCTGTTTCCGCGGCCAGCCGATGGCGCAGGTCAGCGATCGCCTCGAAAAGATGCTGCCGGTCAACTGGAACGCCGTCGAAGACTCCCGGTTTCGCATGGCGCTGACCGACCGGGGCCGCGAGCTCCGCTGGTTCGACCTGCAGGGGACCTCCCGTGCCGGCGAAACCCTTCCGAACCTTCCAACCCTCGCCGCCTCCTCCCGCATCGGTCAGACGAAGCCGCTCGCGACGATCCTGGCCACCGCCTCCGATGAGTCCGGAACCGAGCGTCCCGTCGTCAGCTTTCATCCTTACGGCGGAGGGCGGGTCGTCGTCGTCGAAGGTTCGGGAATGTGGCGCTGGGCGTTCCTCCCTCCTGCCTACGCCGACCACGATGGAACCTACGGGACGCTCTGGCAGAGCCTGCTGCGATGGCTCGTCTCCGGCGCGGCTCTTCTGCCGAGCCAGGAGATGGCGATCCGGACCGACCAGGTGACGTTTGGCTCGAGCGAGACGGCGACGGCGTCGCTCATCATGCGAAAGACCGCCGCGGCCGCCTCGGGAACCTCCCAGGCCCCCGCGGTCGAACTGTTTGAGGAAGGTCGCCCCGAACCGAAGACGATCCAGCCGGTCCCCGCCGGGGAGGGGCCAGGGACGTTCCGCGTCGTCTTCGGGGAACTTCCCGAAGGGCGGTATCGGGCACGGATTGCCGGCCAGCCGCCGGGGAAGTCGGGAGTCGAGACGGCGTTCGACGTCCGGACGCTCCTTGAAGAACAGCTCGACCTCCGCGCCCGTCCCGACCTCATGGCCCGGATCGCTTCGAGCACCGGGGGAGCGGAGTTGCAGTCAGATTCGCCCAAAGAGATCGCCGCGACCTTTACCGCCCACCTCGACAAGGGGCGTCCGGACCGCATCAGGAAGACTCCCGCGTGGGACCGCTGGTGGGTCCTCGTCGGCGCCCTCTCGATCTGGGTGGTCACCTGGGGAATCCGGCGTCACTCGGGACTTGTGTAAGCAGCAGACGTCTCAACAGGACAGGGAACTGCACCACCAAGACACCAAGAAAGTCCCGGTGGCGGAACCAGTACGATGAGTCCGTCTACTTGTGAGTCGCAGGGCCCCCTCCACATCGAAAGAGGTGGCTCATTTGGTCCTCTTCCTTCGTGTCTTGGTGTCTTTGTGGTGAATACTTTCTTCTCTTTGACAATGCCGCCGCCGCAACGCCCGTGGACTTTCCCGATCCGCCGGGTGACAATGTCGACCGCGTTCGAGAAAGGGGCCTGACGATGTCGCGAGCCGCGTTCGGTTTCTCTTTTCAGGCTCTCAAGGTCCGGATTCTGTCGATCGGCGGTGCCTCGGGGCTGGCGTGGGGTGTGTTCGTGGCCGGGCTCGTGCTGCTCGCCGGCGTCTGGGTCGACCTCGTGTGGGAACTCTCGGCGGGGGCCCGGATCGCCGCGGTCCTGGTGGCAATCGGGGCGGCTTCCATTCTCCTGTCGATCGTCGTCTCGCAGGCCTTTCGGCGGATGCGGGACGACGCACTCATCCGCCATCTCGATCACACGGGACGGACCGGCGGTCAGATCGTTTCGGGATATGAACTCCGGCAGATGCCCGGGGGAGGCGGCGGCGCAGCCGCCCTCTCGCAGGGACTCGCCCAGCTCGCGGCGATTCGGGCCGGGCTGCTCGTCGAACAGATTTCCCCCGCCGAAGCGGCGCCGATCCGGCCGATGCGCAATGCGGCATTCGCTGCGGCAGCTCTCATCGGAAGTCTCCTGGTTGCGGCCTTCGCCGCGCCGCGACTCTCCGCGACCGAGTGGCTGCGGTTTGCCGATCCCTTCGGCGATCATCCGCCGTATTCGCAGTCTCTCCTGACGGTCGAGCCGGGGGACACGAAGGTCCGCTATGGCGACAATCTTGACGTTGTCGTGAAGGTCGATGGGCCGCCGGTCGAGGACCTGCAACTCGTCCTGCTCCGCGCGAAGCGGGAGTCCGGCGGCCCGCCGCATGAAGAGGTCCTGCCGATGTTCGCCGAGGGTGATGGCCGCTGGCGGACCGCTCTCACGGCGGTCACCCTCCCGGCGACCTACTTTGCAAAGGCCCCCGCCGGGACGCGAAGCCACCGCTTTCAGCTCGACGTCATCACGGTCCCGCAGATCACCGATGTCCGGTTCCGGATCACGCCCCCCGCTTACACGCGCGACGCCATTTACGAAGGTCCGCTCCCGAAGAACGGGATCTCCGCCCTTCCGGGGACGCGGGTCGAGATGACCGTCGTCAGCAACCGCCCCCTCAGATCGGGCTCCATGGCCCTCGACGGCGGTAAGGCCGCGAAGACCGTCCCGCTGGCTCCGGTTTCCGGCGAAAGCCAGGCCAACGAAGTCCGGGGCGAGTGGGCAATCGAGCAGGCCGGGACGTTCGTCGTGAACGTCATCGATGAGGCGGGGGAAAGCTCCCGGGAACCGTTCTCGGGGACGGTCTCGCTCCTCAAGGACCAGAGCCCGCTCGTACGGGTGTCGCAGCCCCCTCCGCAGTCGCTCGCGACTCCGGCGGCGATCCTGCCGGTCATGGTCTCGGGGGAGGATGACTACGGAATCACGAAGCTGCAGCTTTACCGGAGCCTCAATGACACCCGCGCGACGCCGATGTCCTTCCCGACCAGGGACCCCGCCGCGCGCCGGCATGAGGATCCCGCGCAGCTTCCTCTGTCGCAGTACGGGCTGCAGCCGGGAGACGTCATCAAGCTCTTCGCCCGGGCGGAAGACAACGATCCCGCCGGCGCCAAGGGGGCCGAGAGCCCGATCGCCGTGATCCAGATCATCTCGGAGGAAGACCTGAACCGCCTCATGCAGGCCCGCGAAGGGGCTGAAACACTCCTCTCGAAGTACCAGGCGGCCGAGCGGCGGATTGAAGCTGTTCAGGAAGAGCTGGAAACGCTCGAGAAGAAGATCGAAGAGCGGCTCGAGAAGAACCCGGGCGAGGAACTGACGGCGGAAGAGCAGGAAGAGCTCGAGTCTCTCAAAAAGAAGATCGAGGAGGAGGCGGAAGCCCTCCGCAAATCGATAGAACAGAAGCTCGGCTTCGACCTCGACAAGGCTCTCGAGGAAGAGCTTGAGACTCTCGTCAAGCAGCTCGACAAGACTGCCGAGGAG
>JAEYWB010000794.1 GCA_023429275.1 Planctomycetota bacterium | reverse complement strand
CCTTCCGCCTCGCCGACGATCACCGTATCGGCCGTGAGGACGACCGATGTCGGCGGCTGCTGGAGGCGGACGTCGTCATTCTTCTGCCGGGCGATCTCCTTGAGACGATCGTAGATCTGCGTCCAGGCGATCAGCCCTTCGAAGCCGGGTTCGTCGGTCGTCGACGGAGGAGCGATGACGATCCTCTCCGCCGGAACAAGCTGAGCGAGCAGTTCCCGCCGCCGGGGAGACCGGGAGCCGAGAACGATCGTCGGAATCGAATTGGCCATCGCCCTGACTCTCCTGAGCCTCCCACGGAGGCGACCTGGCTTGCGACTACCGGCTGGTCCCGGCAAACAGTTTCCGGCAGAGATGGACCAGCATGTCCCGTTCCTCGGGCATCGTATTCCCGACGTCAAGCCGATCCCACACATCCTCCGGCTTGCGGAAGACCGCGACGGCCGCGGGGACATCGTCGTGATCGTCCCCCTGTCTCTCATGCCCCGGTGAAGCTGAGGACTCGTCCGATCGGCGATTGTCGTACGGAACTCCGTCCGAGGGGGCTGCGGTCTCGTTCAGACCGACGACGACGTAGCGGTCCGAGGTCCGGAGCGCGATCTCTCCCGGTCCGCGGATCAGGATCTCGTTTCGAACCGCCTCCCGCTCGCAGGTCACGAGAGGAAGCAGGCTGAAGCCTCCGGAACTCGCGGCTTCGGCATCGGAAGGGGGCCGTGTCCCGGGCAGGAGCCAGTCCTCGAGCGTGGCGACGATGTCCGTCGTCGTCACAAGAGCCTGAACGCGCAGTCCCGGAACGACGGGAACCGGCGGTCGGACGAGGAGCGGGACGTTGATCCGCCGGGCGACAAGCCGTGGGAAGGAATCCCCGACGCTGTCATCCGGGCCGACGCTGCGGTCCGTCTCTCGGGGCAATTCACTCCCGGATTCTTCCTCATCGCCCTCGGATGATCCGCCACCGGACGCTCCCTGGAGGGCTCCGACGACAAAGAGGACCTCAGTGCCGGAAGTCGTTTCGATCGCAGCGTGTAGCGTGGCGACCGCTTCATCGACGACCGAAAGATGTCCATGGACGGGGGGCGGGACGAGCTCCGGCCCCGAGATCGCAAGGAGGCCTGGCTCCGCACGGCCGAGGAACGCGGCCATCCGGTCCGAGGTGGAGGCCTCGGTCAGCTCCGCGAGGGTCGAGCAGACGATCTCGTCGGCCGGACAGTCCTCGAGGCGGAGACGGGCGACGAACGCGTGCCACGCCGCGGACCAGGGCCCCTGTTCATCGAAGGCACTCCCTGCGTCGGTGATCAGCGGAGTGAAGGCATTCTCGAAGACCGCCCCACGTGCGGCGAGGCAGTCGAAACCGGGAGTCTTCTCGCGAAAGCCGCCGTAGCACCCGAGCTCTCCCAGCGGGAGAGAGTCGAGCAGCAGGAGGATCGCTTTGCGGGGGAGCGGCATGCGGGGTCACTCCTTCCCGGCGGGGTCAGGCTGCGGCGACGTTGCGTAGACGCGGAACGGCCCGCTCACGAAAACGGGACGCGCGTCGAGCGGTCCGAACCGACTGCAGAGGATGTAGTCGATACCGGTCAGTCGGTGGAGCTGCTCGAGCTCCGCGGCCGTGACCCGCATGTCGGCCATGGCGGGGGTTCGCCATTCCTGATCCAGCGTCAGCAGCCGGCGGTGCCACTCGAGAATCCCCGGGGCGTCCTGAGGGCAGTCCTTGTAGTTGACGTACTCGGCCCGCTCGGCGTGCCACTTCACCGCGAAATCCTCGTTCATCGCCTGCAGCACCGCTCCGCGCGGAGTCTGGTCGCGAACCCACCGGAGGGTGGCCTGCCAGTGTTCGTAGTCCGCGGCATTCATTCGCCGGGCGGGGCCTTCGTCGCCCGGCCAGAGGAAGGCCACCAGAACGAGCGCGGCGACGGCCGCCATCGCCCGGGGCCAGGTCCGCGTGCAGGCCGCGAGCTTCGGAAACTCGACGATCTTCACCGACAGGAGGAGCGGCACGAAGATGTCGGCGAGGCGAAACGGATAGAGCTTGAGGAGCTTGAGACGGAGGACATAGAGCGAAAAATGGTCGAGCGTCCGGGGCCAGATCGAAACGACGATCCCGCCCACGGCGCACAACACGCTCCCCCAGGCCATTCGCTCGAGGAATGATCTTTCGGGAGGTCCGGCGGAGTCGGCGCTCCCCTGCTGTCCCTTTGAGCGGCTCAGTAGCCAGATCGCGCCGATCAGCAGCAGGTACTCGCGATGACTCGCCCAGGCGAACCTCCCCGGGTCGAGATGATGGGCGAGACGCTGCGTCACCTGGATGTGATCCGCCTGCCAGCGCTCGTCGGGTGTTCCGAGGCGAAGTGTCGGAAGGGCGGCAAGAATCCCCGGGGCGGCACAGAGTCCGAACAGGATGACCGGCACGAGTCCCCGGCGGGGAACGGACCGGACGTCGCGATTCTCGATTGCTTCCCAGAGGACGGACAATCCCGCGGCGATCGCGCCCCACGCCCCGATGACGGGATGAAAGGTGACCGCCACGCCGAGCGACATCCCTGCGAGCCACTCCCGCCGTGCGGACCAGAGGCCGGTCGCGAGAAACAGGAATCCCCAGGCGAAGACTTTTCCCTCGACACCCCGGAGGAGCCACTCTCCCGACCAGTTGCCGAGAATGTGAAGCAGCAGGAACAGCCCGGTCACGAGCCACCGCTCGCGCGATGTCGCGAGAGTCTGCCTCAGCATAACCGTCCAGCCGAGCGCGAGGAGGCCGAAGGCGAGAATCCGACCGATCAGGGCCGCGGACTCCATCGGCATCCTGACCGAGAGTTCTCCCAGCAGCCACGAGGTCGCGGCGTGGGGATTGGCGGAGTCGAGGAAGAAATCGCCGCGGATCCACTCCGGATCGACGTAATGCCGCCCCTTCGTCAGGTAGTGCGGCTCGTTGACCCCCGGAATCGGCCAGCGAACGAGAGAGAGGGCCAGAAACAGCCCCCAGATCAGCAGCCCGGCGATCAGGCCCTCGGCGAGACCCGCGGCCCCGCCGGCACTTCCGTCCGCCGGGGGACGCCGCGAGACGTCCCCTGGCGGCGGAGGTGGCTCGGCCGGGCTCATGAAAGCGGCCTACTTCCCCTTCTTCGTGGCGGTCTTCTTCGGAGCCGCCTTCTTGGCACTCTTCTTGGCGGCTGCCGGAGCGGCGGCCTTCTTCTCGGCGGGCTTTTCCGCTGACTTGGCAGAACCCTTCTTCTTGTTGCCGAACACGTTGTCCCAGTTGTTCCAGAACTTCGGATTCGTACCCGTTCGAACGATCGGGCCGCTCATGCACTCACTCCCACACCCGGATAACTCGGCCGGAACTCCTTGCGACGCACGCGCAGGCCGGCGAGAGCGCGTATGTTCCGCGAAGGGCGGGGAATGTCAAGGAGACGATTCCGGTTGGCCGACCGCCGGCCGCCCGGATGATTCGCATGCGAGTGATCTCCTCGCAGGTGGTCGGGATTGTTTACCACTAAGGCACCAAGACACCGAGACACCAAGAAATACAGGACCGTTCGAATTTCCTCCGCATCGCCTGAAGAGAGAGAAGCAGGACCGATGCTCCTTTCGCCTCGGAATCTCCTCCTTCGTCCCCCGTTGTCCTGGTGGTGAGATCCCTTTCCCTGATCGCCAGAGGCACAGACTTCGAACTGCCGGAATCGTGGGAAGAGCCGGCGAATTCGCGGAACCGAGCCCCCTTCGGCAACGTATCAGCCGGCGAGAATTCCCCCTCCTCCGAGACGCATGGACGACACCGAGATCATTGCCGTCGTGCTCCAGGGGGACGCCGCCGCGTTCCGCCGGCTGATCGACCGCCACGCTCCGCTCGTCTTCTCGTTCGTGCGGAACCTGATTCGAAGCCATTCCGACGCGGAGGATCTCTGCCAGGAGACGTTCGTGGCCGCCTATCGGCATCTCGCGACGTTCGACCCCCGCATCGCGCGGTTCTCGACGTGGCTGCTGTCGATCGCCCGCAACCAGTGCCTCACGCTCCTGCGAAGGGAGTCCGTCCAGCCGGCCGGCGTCCCGGTCGTCCTTTCGCCGGAGCCCGCCCCGGACGCACGGGTCTCCGATTCGGAGCTCTGGCGGGCCCTCGACGCGGCGCTCGATGACCTGCCCCTTCCGCAGCGGACCGCCTTCGTGCTCTCCGAGATCGAACAGATGCCGTATGCCGAGATCGCCGCTCTCGAGTCGGTCGAGATCGGCACCGTGAAGTCGCGAGTGGCCCGCGCCCGGGAACGGCTGCGGAGCCTGCTGGCGGCGTTCCGTCCCGAACACGTTCCGCGTTCCAGGCCCGATTTGGCTCCGGCCACCGAACCGGGCCCGCGCGAGGTGCCGCATGAGCAGTGACGATCCACTGGCCGATTGGCTGCGATCACGCCGGACGGGCCCCGTTCCGGAAGACTTTTCGTCGCGGGTCATGGCGGCGATCGACGCGAGTCCCCGCCCGTCCGGCCCGGGGCTGACGTCCAATCCTCCCGTTCCGCGGGATCGCCTCGAGCGGCTCGGGGGGCTTCTGCTGATGGCCTGTTCGTGTGTTGTCGCGGTCGTTCGCCTTTCCAGCCTGGCGGGCCTGGTCGTTCCTGATACGGAAGACCGGGTCATCACGCGAGAGTTCTACGACGAGTCCGAGGAGGTGAGCCGTGTCGCTCCCGATGTCACCTGAGACGAACGGGGATGCCACCGTGGTGGAGACCTGTGAACGCCGGCCCGGTGTGGCGATGTCTCTCTCAATGCTCTGCTGCGGACTGGGACAGATCTACTGCGGCGACGCGCGGCGCGGACTGATCCTTTTCAGTTCCTGCCTGCTGCTGGGGCCGATCGTCGTGGTCACCGCGATGTCGGCCTCTTCGACACCCATGCTGGTCCTGTTTCTGGTGAGCCTGATCTCCGTCATCGGCCTCTCGATCTGGTCGATCGGAGACGCACGCCGCCGGGCCAGGGCGCTCCGGGGAACGGCGTTCACCCCGCGCGACTACAATCACCCCGCCGTGTACCTCCTCATGGCCACGACGGGGCTCCCCTATGCCCTCGGTCTCGCGCTGTTCGTGCGGGCGAATGTCATCGAGGCGTTCATGATCCCGAGTGCCTCGATG
>JAEYWB010000774.1 GCA_023429275.1 Planctomycetota bacterium | reverse complement strand
GCCACGAACACGGCCACGGCCTCGAGGCTCTCCCGTGGTGGGGCTATGTCATCCTCCTCGGCTGGCTCTCGAAGAAGCTGCTGTACCCCCTGGTCGCAAGCCAGGTGTCGGGAGCGTCGCCCGCCGTCCAGTGGGGCGTCGTCCTGCTCGTCGCGATCCCCGGCGCCATCCTCGGATGGATGGTCGCCAGGCCCGTGAACGCCGCGCTCGGAGCCTTCTTCCGCCTCTTCAACAAGGGGTTCGACTGGGTGACCAGGGTCTACGGGCGGATCGTTGGCTGGATGCTCCGACTCTCGGTCTTTGTCCTCCTCGTCTACGGCGGGCTGCTCGGGTTGACGTATCTCGGGATCACCAGAACTCCCGTCGGCTTCATCCCCAACCAGGACAAGGGATACCTGATCGTCAACATCCAGTTGCCGGACTCGGCGTCGCTCGAGCGGACGGCGGAAGTCGTCCGCCGCGTCGACGAGATCGCGCGGAAGACGGACGGGGTCGCCCACACGATCGGCATTCCCGGTCAGTCGTTCGTTCTCAACGCGGTCAACTCGAACTTCGGGTCGATGTTCGTGATCCTCGACGACTTCGATCACCGGCACGGCCTCGAGACCTATGCCGCCACCGTCGGGCAGAAGATCCGTAAGGCATGCTTCGACGAGATCCTCGATGCCCAGATCGCCGTGTTCGGCGCTCCGCCGGTCGATGGTCTCGGCAACGCCGGGGGCTTCAAGCTGATGATCGAAGACCTGAGCGGCGGCGAGCTCGCCAACCTGCAGGAACAGGCGGACCGGGTCGCGGCAAAGGGGAATGAGCAACCGGGACTCGTGGGGCTGTTCAACAGCTTCCGGTCGAACACCCCGCAGATGTACATCGACATCGACCGCACGAAGTGCAAGGCGATGGGGGTCCCGCTTGACGACGTCTTCACGGCCCTCTCGGTGTATCTCGGCGGCTATTACGTCAACGACTTCAACCAGTTCGGCCGGACCTGGCAGGTGAACCTGCAGGGGGACGCCCGCTTCCGGATGACCCCATCTGACATCCGGGCCCTTCAGGTCCGCAACAGCCGCGGCGAGATGGTCCCGCTCGGGACGATCGCCGACATCCGCGAAGTCGGCGGTCCGGTTCTCATCACCCGGTACAACACCCGCACGGCGGCCTCGATCAACGGCAACTCGCTGCCGGGGGTGAGCACCGGGCAGGTCATCTCGGCGATGGACCGCGTCGCCCGGTCCGAGCTGTCGGGGGACATGAAGTTCGAGTGGACGGAGCTCACCTACCTGCAGCTCCTCGAAGGGAACGCCGCGATCTTCGCGTTTATCGGGGCGATCCTGCTCGTGTTCCAGGTCCTTGCGGCGCAGTACGAGAGCTGGTCGATGCCGATGGCGGTGCTGCTCGTGGTGCCGATGTGCCTCCTGAGCGCGGTCATCGGGCTGTGGATGTTCGAGCAGGACATCAACATCTTCGTGCAGGTCGGTTTCATCGTGCTGGTGGGGCTCGCGGCGAAGAACGCGATCCTCATCGTCGAGACGGCTCGCCACCGCAAAGCGGCGGGCGAGTCGCGGTTCGATGCGGCCGTCAATGCCAGCAAGAATCGGCTGCGGCCGATCATCATGACGTCGTTCGCGTTCATCCTCGGGGTTGTGCCGCTCGTCATTTCGCACGGAGCCGGCTTCGAAATGCGTCGCACGCTCGGCGTCGCGGTTTTCTTCGGAATGCTTGGCGTCACGGCGTTAGGGATCTTCCTGACACCGGTCTTTTACTACGTCATCGACTGGCTGACGGATCGGCGCGGCCCACCGGCGGCCGTCGCCCCACCGGCCCACGGACAAAGTGCTGAGCCACGGTCTGCTGACGCAGCAGAACCGGGATAAAGCGGACTTCGCTTCCGATGATCGGAGCGGAGTTGTTCCACCCCTACTAAAAAGAGAGATCCATCATGTCGAACGTCGAAGGCCTCCTGAGCCGGATCGATTCAGAATTCGCCGCCCTGGACAAGGAGATCAAGGAGTTCCGGAGCGAGCAGGTCCACGTCTACGAAGGGCGGCAGGAGCGGCTGGAGCAGTACCGCAAGCTCTGCGAGCAGCTCCGCGGCGTCTGGACTCCGCGGATCGAGGCTCTCGCCCGCCGCTTCGGAGACAAGGTGAAAGTCACGCCGAAGGTGACGCCGTCCCTGCGCGAAGCGAGACTCGATTTCAGTACGCCGCTGGCGGAGATCGTCCTCCGCTTCACTGCGACGACTGACCAGGAGGTCCGTCACCTCGTCCTGGAGTACGACCTGCATATCCTTCCGATCCTGATGAAGTACGACAAGCACGCACAGCTGGAGTTGCCGCTCGACTCGCCGAGTCCTGAGGCGATCGAGAAGTGGATCGACGACCGGATCGTCGACTTCGTCAAGACGTACCTCTCGCTTCACCGCAACGAGTTCTACCTCAAGGGACACCTCGTGACCGACCCGATCACCGGGACACAGTTCCCCAAGTACGCGGCGGCCGCCACCCTCGAATGGGAGGGAAAGACCTACCACTTCATCGGCGAGGAAACCCGCAAGGCGTTCGCCGAGAAGAAGGGGATCAAGTAGCGGTTCGTAAATGGGGCTCTTCGTTCCGGAGCAGGCCGGATTTTCCACACGCCTGATCGAGAGAGAGTGCG
>JAEYWB010000745.1 GCA_023429275.1 Planctomycetota bacterium | reverse complement strand
CGATCCCGCCGGGGATCTGGTTCCCCGGGGGATTGTTCTGGCCGAATGCCGCGCCGCAGAGCGCAGCCATCGCGACGAGGAAGCCGACCGAGCGGTGCCGAAGAGAAGACCAGGTGAGGGAACAGGGGGCCATCGGCTCCTCCGGCTGCGAGGCGAGGATTTCGTCACAGCCGGATTATACGGGGACGGAGCCCGATGTTTGACACCGAGCGCCCCTCCGGACGCTATCGCCCGCCGCGACTTCGTCCGCTGCCGCCTCCGCCACCGAAGCTTCGGCCCCCTCCGCCGAAGTTTCCGCCTCCACCTCCAGGACCGCCGCCGAAGCTGCCACGGCTTCCGCCGCCGAAGGAGGGGACGGATGGGGCACCACCACCGCCGCCGCCACGCTGCTGCTGCATCCGCTCGAACATCCGCCGCATGTCATCCGGATTCGGCTGCGGAATCGCAGGCTGGGGCTGGCTCTGCCCTCCCGACTGGTCGGTGGAGGGACGGCTGGTCCGCGGCCGGGACGAGGTGACGCGGATTTTCGGCATCAGGGAGCCAAGAGCGTCGGTCACGATCGCCGCGTTCGTATTCTCGAGGGTCACGATCCGGACGGACCGCTTCGAATCGAGGGCCGCCTTGTCGAGCGTTTCGACGAGTTCCTTGATCTCGGAATATAGGCTGTCGTTGGCCGAGACGAGCAGGGTGTTCGTCTGCTGGTCCATCGAGAGGGCCAGGCGGATCGGCGGCGGCTGCTGGCGGTTCTGGCCGCCCCCCCCGCCACCCATCATCATCGCCAGCATGTTGGCGCCGCCACGGCCCCCCATCTGGGCTCCCTCTTCGGTGTAGTCGCGGTAGAGGTCGCGGACAGTCGTATAGACGTCGCTCACCTCGGCGTATTCCACCGAGATCATCCGGGGCTGCCGGTCGCGGGCCGTATCGGGGAGCTCCGAGAGATCGAGGATGTCGAGCATCTCTTCGACCTCGCGGACCCGGTGAGCCGGCCCCGAGACGAACAGGGCATTGAGGCGCGGATCGGGGATGATCCGCAGGCCGGTCGAGGCGGTCGCCATCGTGAGGCCGGTGGCGTCCATCATCGACGAGCCGAAGCTCGAGATTCCCCCGGTCAGGCTGCCGAACATTCCGCTCGAACCGCCGGACGACTGAAGGACGCTGCTGTCGGGAACGAGCTGTTCGAGCATCGCGGCCGCTTCGGTCGCATCGGCCGAGCGGAGGGTGAAGACCGTCCAGGTCGTCCGCGGCGGAATCGCCGAGAGGGTCGAGTTGAGGATCTCTTCGAGGCGGTCGAGCTCCGCTTCGTTCGTCGAGGTCAGGATGAGTTCGCCGCCGACGACGGTGATCATGACCGGCGGCGGAGCGGCCCCGATCTGCGGGGCCTTCGGAGGACTGGCTTCCTGGGGGGCTCCTGCGGGAGGAGCGGCCGGAGCCTGGGCCGCAGCGGGCTGATCCTCCGGAGTCTCCGTGGCGACGAGGCTTTCCAGGCTCGCCAGCCGATGGTGCGGCGATGCGGATCGAGTCCGCGAGGCGGACGGCCCCGTCGCGGGGGGAGCCGCCGGACCGCTCGCGGGAGCGCTCCCCTGCGCCGGCGGAGTGGAGGTCGGGCTGAGCGAGCTCGGTGCCGACGGGGCCCGCATCCCGCGGATCAGGCCGCGCTGCTCGGGAGTGACGATCCGGATCGGCGCGGGGGACTCGCTCGCCCAGATCCGTTCGATGAGAGGCATGACTTCTTCAGGGTCGCGGCCGCCGAGCGGGAACGTGCGGACCGTTCCGCGGTCCGACGCACTCTTCTGTCCCGTTCCGTCTTCGCCGAGCTGCGCGAGGAGGGTCTTCACCTGCGCGACCTGATCGACGGTTCCGCGGATCATGACCTGCCGGCCGAGGACATCCGCCTCGACGGTCGGAGCCGACTCACCGTCGGTGGTGAACATCGACCGGATCGTCGCCGCCATCAGGAGCGGGTCCTTCTTGGCCAGCGGAATGACGGCGACCTGCTGCGGACCGGAGCCGGCGCGGTCCATCTGGCGGATCAGCGCTTCGACTTCCCGATGCTGGTCGGGCGTCGCCTTGATGTGAATGGTGCGGGAGCCCTGATCTTCGTTGATGACGACTCCGGGCATCAGCGAGTCGATCGACTTCGTGATCTCCCGGGGCGTGGCGTTCTCGACCTTGTAGACGACGAGGAACGGCTTGCGGCTGGCGCGGGTGGTCCCCTCGCCGTCGACGTCGATCGTCTCGAGGGCCGACTTGACGATCTCGTGCTCGGCGAGGGTCGCCGTCACGAGGAGCTTGTTCGTCCGCTCATCGGCGGTCACCTGGCTCTGGCCGACCGAGGAGGCCTGGCCCTGGGCCCGCTGCATCATCGCCTGCATCTCGCGAGGATCACGGTCACCACCGCGATCGCCGCCGCGGAAATCCCCACGGAAGCCGCCGAATCCGCGGCTGTCGCCGCCGGCGCTCGAGCTGACGTTCGTCACCGGCCGGGCAATCCCCAGCAGGCTCTTGACGACCGTCTCGGCGTCATAGGCGTCGATGTGCTTGACCGGGTAGGCGCGGAAGAGCCGGTCCTGCGGCGAGTGCTGCGCGGCGAGGCTGTCGATGATCTCCTTGATTCGCCGGAGATTTGATCCGATGTCGGTCGCCATGATGGTGTTCGTCGACTTCAGGCCGACGACCGAACCCTGCGGCCCCCGGATCGAGTCGAGTTCCTTGGCGATCTGGGCGACATCGACGCCGGAGACCGGGAAGGTGACCGTCAGGAGTTCGTTGCGTCCGCGGTTCGCCAGCTCGGCCGGAGTCACTTCCGGCACGAGGTTCGGCGGAAGCGGGTTGCCGTCGAGCTTGAGGCAGACGAGGAACTCATCCCGCCGCACGAGGATGAACCCCTTCTGCAGCAGGTAGCCGTTGAGGATGTCGAGCGCTTCCGTCGACGTGTAAGACTTCTTGTCGAAGTAGTTGAACGTCCCGGGGGGGACTTCCGTCAGGTCGAGCGTCAGCCCGGCGCGTTCGGCGAACAGCTTCAGAACTTCCGTCCAGGGGGCGTACCGGAAGTTGAACGACATCTTCACTTCGCTCGCCGGAGCGGCCGGGTTCGTGACCGCCGGGGTCGCGCCCGCATCAGTGGGGGCATCGGCGCCTGCCGGCACGACGGCCGAAGCGAGCTCCGGCTTCGGCTCGTCGCCGAACGACGCCGTCACCTTGGCCCCTTCGGGCACCGCTTCGATGAACGGAACCCCCTGGACGTTGCTGGTCGTCCGGTTGCCGGTCGAGCCGCGGATGATGCCGCCCGGCCCGCGCCCCCGATCGCCACGAGACCGTTCAGGCGCCGGCGCGCCGAGCTTCTCCGTGAACTTCGACTTCTGGTCGGCCGTCAGCATCCCCTGGACGCGGCTTTCATAATCCTCGCGGAGCTTGTTCCGTTCCTCTTCGCTGGCCTGGAACCCGAGCTGGAACCGGGCGTCTTCATACTCCCGCTCCATCTTCTTCATGGTGGCGAGCTGCTCGTCGGAGAGGCCGAGTTCCTTCGCCACATCCGGACGGCTCAGGGCCCGCGTCCCCTGACGCTGCAGGGTAATCTGCATCGCGCGGCCGTACTGCTTCTCGTCCAGGACGAGCTTCGCCTTCGATTCGATGTCGGCGTTCAACTTCTCCATGACCACCCGCATCTCGTCGCGGGCGGCGTTCCGCTGTTCGTCCGTCTCGGCGTTCCGCATCTTCTGGAAGACGGGGCCCATCTTGCCGAAGAAGTCGGTCTCTTCGGAGATCTTGCGGAGCTTCTCCTGCTGATCTTCGGTGATGCCGACTTCCGCCCGCACCGCGTCATCGCGCAGCTCGTCGAGGATGCCTCCG
>JAEYWB010000731.1 GCA_023429275.1 Planctomycetota bacterium | reverse complement strand
CTCCTCGGCCGGTTCCTCGAGGAGCGGGCGCGAATCCGGACGACGGCCGCCACCGATCGGCTCATCGGTCTGCGGCCCGAGACCGTCACGCTGCTCCGGGAAGGGCGTGAGGTACAGGTCGCCGTCGACGCGGTCCGGGTCGGAGAGGTCGCGCTCGTCCGGCCGGGGGAGCGAATCGCCGTGGACGGCCTCGTTCTCGAAGGGGTGTCCGAAGTCGACGAATCGATGCTGACTGGGGAACCGATCCCGGTCGTGCGTCATCCCGGAGACGAGGTCATCGGGGGAACGATCAACCAGGCTGGCGCCCTTCGGGTCCGTGTGACCCGGACCGGCACCGAGACCGTCCTGCAGCAGATCGT
The DNA here is from genome assembly GCA_023429275.1 of Planctomycetota bacterium. GTDB lineage: Bacteria > Planctomycetota > Planctomycetia > Planctomycetales > Planctomycetaceae > Planctomyces_A. The sequence goes on along the minus strand of JAEYWB010000731.1, from coordinate 3,061 downwards.
CCGCCTCGTCCGGGATGCACAGGGGACCAAGGCCCCGATCGCCCGACTCGCCGATCGCGTCGCGGCGGTGTTCGTTCCGATCGTCCTCGGACTGGCCGCCCTGACGTTCCTCGGCTGGTGGCTGCTCGGCCCGCGGGGGGACAACCTGGCGCTCGCCATCCAGGCGGCGGTCAGTGTTCTGGTGATCGCCTGTCCGTGCGCTCTCGGCCTGGCGACCCCGACCGCAGTCATCGTAGGACTCGGCCGCGGCGCGGAGGAGGGAATCCTCGTCCGGGACGGCGCGACCCTGGAGGCCCTGGCGGACATCGACCTGATCGTCTTTGACAAGACGGGGACCCTGACCGTCGGCCGCCCGCAGGTCCAGGAGTTCGCCGTGCTCAGAGACTTTCCGCGCGAGTCGACTCTCGCTGCGGCCGCGGCACTCGAGAGTCTCTCCGAGCATTCTCTCGCGAGGGCCATCGTGGAGTACGCGCGGGCTCAACTGGGTGAGACGGTCGAGGCACCTCTTCCGGCCTCGCCCATGTCCGGGGTCATGGAACTTCCGGTCCTGTCCTCACCTGCCGTTGCCGTGAGACCTCGTCATGCCGCCGTCGGAGGGGCGTGGCACGCCGTGGAGGGATTCCGGGTGACGCCTGGCCAGGGAGTGGAAGGGGAGATCGAGGGACGCCACGTCGCCGTCGGAAAGCGGGAGTTCGTCGCCCCGCGGCACCGGACCGCGTCCATTTCTCAGGAAAACGTTCCGGCTGAAGGGACCGCCAGAGGGACGACTTCGTCGGGGGGAGTCGACGGGCGGACGCAGGTCTTCGTCGGGATCGACGGTCTCCTCGCAGGTGTCTTCCGTCTCGCGGACGACATCAAGCCGACGGCGCGGGAGGCGGTCGTGGACCTGAAGGATCTCGGCCACGAGATCTATCTCATGACGGGCGATTCCGCCCTGCCGGCGCGGGTCGTGGCCCGGACGCTCGGGATCGACGAGGTCCTCGCGAACGTCCTTCCTTCCGGAAAGCTCGAGGAAATCGCGAGGCTGGAAGCACAGGGGTACCGCACGGCGATGGTGGGGGACGGAATCAACGACGCCCCCGCCCTGGCGAAGGCTCATGTCGGCATCGCCATGGGGACCGGAACGGACGTCGCGGTCGCCGCCGCACCGGTCACCCTCGTGGCGGGGGACGTTCGCGGGGTCCCCCGCGCGATCCGGCTCGCCCGGCGGACCCTCGGGACGATCCGTCAGAATCTCGCATTCGCCTTCCTCTTCAATCTCATCGGGCTTCCGCTGGCCGCAGGCCTGCTGTACCCCATCACGGGACACCTCCTCCCACCGATGTTCGCCGCACTCGCGATGTCCCTCAGCAGCGTCTGCGTCGTCGCAAACAGCCTCCGCCACCAGGGCTCCGCACTGGACCCAGGTGGCCGTCGGGGCGATGGGTTGGGCAAAGAGGGCTTTGCCGGCTGAACGGTTCTGTGGAGGTTCATTGCGGTGCAGTACGGCTCTGGGCTCTCAGTGATTTCAGCGCGTTGCGGGTCTCGCGGACATGGACCTCGGCGTCCAGGAGAGAGTCGACGACGTGCCGAACGGTCCCCTCGGGATCGATCAGGAACGTCACGCGGCGCGGGATGAGCCAGAGCATGTTCGGAACGCCGAATCCGGCCCGCCAGCGGCCGTCGGCATCGCTGATCAGCGGGAAGGGAAGATGCTGGGTTTCGGCGAACTTCCGATGCGAGGCGGACGAGTTCACGCTGACGCCGACGACGGCCGCCTCGTCCGCAAGCAGGTCTTCGTAGGCGTCCCGGAACAGGCAGGCCTGTTTCGTGCAGACGGCGGTCCCGTCGCGAGGATAGAAGTAGACGATGAGATACTGACCGCGGAACTGCGCCGTCCGGATCTCCGCGCCGTTCTGGTCCGTTCCGGTGAGGTCCGGAATCGTGTCGCCAACCTGCAGGGGCATGGAACTCTCCTGTGCGGCGAGCCGCGCGGATGCGACGGCCGAAGCACGCGTGTTCTTTGTCGGTGAGACGAACTTGCCGGGCAAGTCTCCGGGGGTTTTGGGGCAAACCGCAATTGCAGCCCCCCATTGCAACGGAAGGATTCGGATGCAACGGAAGAATTCCGATGACCCTTCAGTTCAGGCCCGGAAAAGAGCGGCCTCGTCAGGTTCTTCGCTCGCTGTGAACTCTGCCATCTCTGTGAGAGACTGCAGACGCACCTGTGAGGAGACACCGCGCGGAATGAACTACGACCTGCTCCTGCCGAGGCGGATTCTGTTTGGCTGGGGACGCCGCAGCGAGCTCGGGACGTGGGGGGCGACACTCGGCCGCCGGGGCCTCCTCGTCACCGGCTCGCGAACCCTCGTCGCGAACGGAACGATCGCGGCGCTCACGGACCTGCTCGGCGGGGCGGGGCTCGACGTCGTGAACCTCGCCGAGATCCATCGGGAGCCCGAAGTCGCCGACGTCGATGCCGCCGTCGCGAGGCTCCAGGAGATCGGGCCCCGGGAGGGAGACTTCATCGTCGCGATCGGCGGAGGAGCAGCCCTCGACCTGGGGAAGGCTGTTGCCGCGCTGGCCACAAATCGACAGAGCCCGACGGTCAAGGACTATCTCGAAGGGGTCGGGAAGGGGCTCAAGATCGAAAGCCCGCCCCTTCCGGTCCTCGCCATGCCGACGACGGCGGGAACGGGGAGCGAGGCGACTCGGAACTCCGTCATTTCCAACTCTCAGCCCCCGTTCAAGAAGAGCCTCCGGAGCGACCAGATGGTCCCCGCCGTCGTGCTCGTCGATCCGGAACTCGCCGTGAGCGCTCCGCGGAATGTCACCGTCTGGTCCGGGCTCGACGCGATCACGCAGCTCATTGAAAGCTATCTCACCCGCAATGCCCGGCCGGTCCCTCAGGCTCTCTGTCTTGAAGGGCTGCGCGAGGCGATCCCCGCCCTGCCGCGGCTCGTCGAGGCGCCGGACAACCGGCCGGCCCGGGAGGCGATGGCCCATGCCGCTCTCCTGTCAGGGATTGCTCTCGCGAACTCCGGTCTCGGGATGGCCCATGGAGTCGCGGCAGCCCTGGGTG
>JAEYWB010000729.1 GCA_023429275.1 Planctomycetota bacterium | reverse complement strand
GCGCTGTTCACCGAGGGGGTCGGGGCCGGGGAGGTCCGCGACCCGCGGGCGCTCGTCGGACTGATCCCGGTCTACGAAGGGAAGCGGAACGCCGAGAAGCTCCTCGACACGATTTCCAAGGTCTATGCGGTCGTCCCGCAGACGGAGAACGAGGACCTGCTGAACCAGCTCGAACCGGAGATGCGCGATCTGTCGATCCGTCTCAGGGAAGAGTTCGAACGGCTTCCGCAGGACAAGGAGGCGATGGATGCCCTGGTCGCCCACGGGAAGAAGCTCTCCGAAGGGGATGAGCCGAAGATCGATTTCGTCGCGGCCTATCTCCTGGGCAAGCTGTCGGCCGAAGGGAAGCGGTCGCCCGACGCCATCACGTTCTACGAGCTGGCGATCTCGATGCGGAACGATCCGCCCGGCCAGCTCTACCGCGAGCTCGCCCAGCACCTGATCGATGCCGACGAGTACAAGCAGGCGATCCGCGTCCTGAACGACGCCCTCAAGCACCCTTCCGACGGACTGAAGGAAGAGCGGTGGACGTTCCAGTACTTCCTGTCGTTCGCGCATGAGTTCCTCGGCGAGACCGAGGAGGCTCTCTCGATTCTGAAGGAGGCGCAAGAGAGCCAGCCGAAGAACCCGCAGCTTCGGCTGCAGGAGGGCTGGGTCCTCGCGCATGCCGAGCGGTGGGATCAGGCGATCGAGTCGCTCAACGCCGTTCTGAAGGATTTCCCCCGGGACAAGCGAACCCGCGATACGGCCCGGTTCAGCCTGTCGAACGCCTACACCCAGAAGGGGGACAAGGCGAAGGGGGAAGCGGTCCTCGAAGAAGTCCTCAAGGAAGACCCCGACAACACGCAGGCGAACAACGACCTCGCCTACCTCTGGTCGGAGCAGGGGAAGAACCTCGAGAAGGCGAAGGCGATGGTCGACAAGGCCCTCAAGGCGGAACCGGACAACGCCGCCTACCTCGACACGCTCGGCTGGGTGCTCCACCAGATGGGCCAGCACGAGGAGGCGTTGAAGCCGCTGCTGCAGGCGGCGGAGAAGCCCCGCGGCCAGGACCCGACGATCTACGACCACCTCGGCGACATCTACACGTCGCTCGGCAAGACCGAGGACGCGACGAAGGCCTTCACGAAGGCCCTCGAGCTCGAAGAGAAGAAGCCGCATCCCGACAAGAAGATGGTCGAGAAGCTGAAGAAGAAGCTCGGAAAGTAGCCGGGGCGGGGGCGAACCGCTCGCGCCTCACGTCAGGAACAGGAACTCTCGTGGTATGAGAGGCGGCAGCGGAGAGGATGCAGGACTTCGTGCGCGATCCCGGGGACCGGGCTTCCCGGGGCGAAGTTCTCGGAACTCCGCCAGCCCCCCGCCTGGCCCTTGCGGCGGAATTCCGTCGGACCGGTCCGTTCGTACCGCCGGAAGTCGAACCGCTCGGCGACCTCCCGGGCCTCGGCGGGATCGACGTTCACCGACAGCAGCGCCCCGCACGCGGTCAGGCCCGGAACCGCATCGACGAGCAGCTCCTCATAGGTGAGCCGGAGCCGCCGGTCGGGCGGCGTCTCGTCGTAGGTCCGCAGGGCGAGCGCCGTTGTCTCGCGGATGTGCTCGGCCGTCCGGCGGATGCGCTCGGGGTCGAGCGGATCCCGACCTTCGCTGAACCCGCTGTTCCAGCTTCCCGGCTTCTGCATGTCGAGGTAGCTGTCGAGGACGTCGTAGGGATCCCGGATCAGCAGGATCACCCGCGACAGGGGAAAGACGCGCCGCAGCCAGGGATAGAGCTCCGGCGTGTTGACCTCCTTGACGACGAGCGCGTGCCGGCCGAACTGGGGAAACCGGGCCTGTGCCATCCCGAAGAACAGGTCGCGAAGCCCTTGCGCCCAGACCTCCTCGTGGCGGCGGCTGAAGAAGGCCGCTTTCCGTTCGAGCTCCTCCGGATGCTCCGCCAGGTGCCGGAAGAATCGGCCGTAGTACGGTTCATGCCAGTGGCGAAGGTGCGGCAGATTCCCGAGCATCTCCGCCAGCCAGGTGGAACCGGTCCGCCCGCAGCCGATCACCCAGCCGAGCCTCTCCTCGGGAGCGTGCGTTTTCGCTGTCGACTCCGGCCCGGCAAAGATTCCCGACTCCAGCGGGGCCGATCCGGGCACCCTGTCCGCGGCCGACGGGGCGTCCGTCGTGAGTGAGGCGCGGGCCCGCTCCTGCTCCCCCTTGCGGACGGCGCGGATCAGCGCCTCGGCGCGGTGCTCGTACAGGTGACCCTCGAGGGTGATCGCGCGGGCTCGCTCGACTCTCTCGATCCGCGACGTGTCGTCCGCGAGCGCTTCGCGAAGCCCCTCGATCGCTCCCTCCGCAGCGGAGAAGTGATAGACCGAATCGCCGAAGAGCCGGGTCACCTCGGAGCGGACCGGACCGGTGAGGAGTGCCGCCTGGCCGAACGCCGTCACTTCGAAGATCCGGGGACTGGGGGAGTCGGCCGGTTGCTCCGACTGGCGGAACAGGTTGAGCGTGACGCGCGACTGCGAGTAGATCTCCCACTTCTCGATCGTCTCGATGGTCCGTTGCCGCACCTCGGTGCAGACGAACTTCTCGAACGGCTCCGTTCCGCCGACGATCTTCCCGGCGACGAGGAACCGCAGGCCTTCGGACTCGCAGAACTCGGCGATCCGCAGCAGCGTCGGCAGCCGGTCCTCGAACACGGTCCCGAGGAACGAGATGTGATACGGCGGGTTCGGCAGCCGGGGGACATCCGGAAGCGGCAGCGTGGCGGTCGGCAGGTAGGCCGCCCCGCGGACCGCGCAGCGGATCTCGTTCGTAAAGCGGTGGGTGTAGATCGACTCGACGTCGGGAAGGGACTCGTACGGGTCGTCGGTCGCGATCAGCACCGACGGGATCCCCGCCCGCTTGAGCGACAGGGGGATGCGGCTCCGTGCGCCGCGGAAGTAGAGCCCGTCGACGAACACGACGCAGTCGATCCCGTTCGCCAGATCGAGCGCGGTGCCGAGGATGTCGTTCCCGACCGCGTCGGGGCTCAGGACCTTGAGAAAGGAGAACGTGGGGTAGGGGATGACGCGGATCCCCTGCTGTTCGAGGGCGACCCGGTAGCCATCCCACACGTCCCGCGTGGAGAAATTGGCAGACCCGGAGACCAGCAGCACGTTGGCGAAAGCCACGAACGCATCCGCATCAGGGGTTCATGTAAGGATAGGGCATGCCGTCCTGGCCGTTCCCCCGGACGCCGAACGTCCGGATCTCGGTCACGCGGGCCGAGGCGTCGGTCTTGAGGGCGATCGTGACCGCCGCGGTCGTGTAGGCCGTGGTGGTCGTGGCGAACTTCAGGAACGCCCGCCGGGTCTGCTTCCATTCCTCGTAGGTCATGTCTCGCTCCCGATCGGCGAAGGGTCAGAGGCTATCGTAGATGCCGGTCAGGGTCTTGTTGTTGGCCGACGCGCGGACCATCAGAACTGAGTCCGTGGGGACGTCGTCGAACTGCACGTCGATGGACTGGTCGAGCGCCAGCGTTGCGACTGCCGCTCCGCGGAAGACAACCTCGAACGATTCGTCTCCCGTGTTGGTGATCCGATAGGCCTGTTTGGGGGTCGGGGCCGTACCGGACGAGAAGTCGACGATCAGGTAGTCCAGACCGGCCCCGCCGTCTCCCGACTTGAACACGAACCGGCCGCTCCGGATGTCGGCAGAGTCGACCGAGTCAAAAGCCCCGGAAGTCTTTGCGACAGCGCCTGGGATCTTGAGTTCTCCTCCCGCCGGAACAATCACGTCGCGAGAAGACTTCGGGGGAATGTTCTTCAAGGCCGCAAGCGCGGGAGCGGGGACGGTCTGGAATGCGATCTTGCTCCCATTAAAGACCCGGTAGATCTCCCCTGGTCGGCGCTTCGCAAGGACGATGTCGCTCGCAGGTCCACCGGCCGGTATTTTGAACTTTCCTCCTCGCACGGGCTTCCCCGTCTGAAGAAGATCGAACACCCCGGTCGCCGGAGACGCCGCTGATGGTTCGACAAAAACGCTCACGCCTGCCGGGATCTTCACGTCAATCGAACAAAGCTTCTTGACCTCGATTTTCGTCTCGGACATACCCACCGTGTATTTCACGGAGAACGCGTCGTCACCAGTGTTCGAGAACCGGTAGGTCGTCGCCTTAACCGTGATGATGATCGGATTTGTAGGGCCGGGATCGTTGATCCGCCCGCTCCGAACTCCTGATGGATTACCGCGTGGCATGGTGCTGGTCCCTGGAGTCGCTTGAAGAGTGTCTGGTCAAAATGCCCAGATTGCCCGAATAGCCGCGATCTGACGATACCCTTGGTCAATGTGCGAAACAAGAGGGTGTCTCCGGGTTTCTACTGACTCATTAGTCAGCGAACGATCGCCCCCGAGTCACCTGGCCTCTCCCGGATCGGCCGACCAGATACGGATTTCTCCTTCGAGACCCCCGGACAGGAGCTTCGTCCCTTCCGCCGCCGCGGCGAGCGAGAAGATCTGGCGGAAATGCCCTTCCAGCGGAGTGATCAGCTCCCCGGACGGGATATCCCACAGCTTGATGTTCCGGTCTCGTCCCGCCGAGGCGAGGGTGTCGCTTTCCGGCAATACGACGAGGGCGTGGATCCGCCCGGTGTGCCCCTTGATGGTCGCCCGCACCCGCGCGGCCCGGGTCTCCCACAGCACGATCTCCCCGGTCATCGTCGCGACCGCGAGCGTCCCGTCGCGGCAGTACGCGAGGGCTGAGGGGAGCTCGGCAGGGACACGAGTCCGGACCTTTCCCGTCGAGACGTCGACGAGGTCGACGCCATCGGCTGCGCGGTCGATGTCGTCTGCCGCGCTGGCGATCCGGGCGATCGCGAGTGTCTTGTCATCGGGCGAGAACGCGAGCGACAGAATGTCCGACTTTCCGTCTTCCGGCAGCTCGCGGATCGGTTTCGACCAGTCACGCGTGTCGTAGACCGCGACCGGTCCTCCCGTCGCCCGGTCTTTCGCTTCCCCCTCCTCGACTCTGCGCCGGCCGGCGACGGCGAACCGCCGCCCGGACGGGGAGAAGGCGATGGCCACCGCTCCGTTCGCCGAGGTCGGGATCGTCTGTTCCACCTGGAAGGTCTCGGCGTTCCAGAGGGTGACGACCGGCTTGTTCCACGCCGTCGCAAAGAGCTTTCCACTTCCCGGCTGGAGCGAGACGATTCGGCCGGTCTGCTCCTTGTCGGTCGACAGGGGGGATGACAGGCCGGTCTTCAGGTCCCAGACCCGCATCTCTCCCGAGTCGTACGCCGCAACGGCGTGGCGGCCGTCCCGCAGCATCAGGAGTCCGCGGACCGGCGGCGGCGACTTCTTCGGATCCTGATCGGGCTCGGCCCGAACGCTATGCCACAGGATCGAGGGGTTCGTCAGCCCGTCGAGGCGAAGGGTCGAAACGCTCCCGTCGCCGCTCCCGATCACGAGAGTCCGGCCATCCGTCGAGATCGCCAGGCTTCCGCTGATCAGCCCATGCGTATTGAGCGACCGGATCTCCTGCCGGCGATCGACGTCGAACAGGTGAACCCGCCCGTCGTTCGCGGCGGCCGCGACCAGGTGGGTGCCCGGCAGGAACTCGATGGCGTCGATTCGCCCCCAGTAGGTCTGCTGCCGCGTCGATTCGTCGGTCTCGAGCGAGCGGATCGTCAGGATCCCGTGGAAGTCCCCGGCGACGAGTCGCATCCCGTCCCCGGAGACCGCGAGGCATTCGAGCTCCGGGCTGACGTTGAACTGGCTGATCGGCAGCGGGACCTCGGCCGTCCCCTGCCGGAGAATGGACTCGACGTCCCACACGCGGATCCGGCCGTTGTCCGTCCCGATGTAAAGGGTCTTGCTGTCGGCGGAGAATCGCACATCCCGCGGCCCGCCCGCCTGGCCGGTCGGAATCTCTCCCAGCTTCTCCCCCGTCGCGACGTCCCACAATCGGGCGGCCCCCTTGGCGCCGAGCGAAACGACGTGGCGGCCATCCGGCGAGTGCCTGACCATCACGACCCGTGGGCCATGATGCATTTCCCGCAACATCCGGCCGCTGGCGAGCGGTTCCCAGATCCGGACGAAGCCGTCGTGTCCCCCGGTCGCCAGCTGGGCCGATGTCGGTGAGAAATCGATCGCGCCGAACGGCTCCACTTCCGTTCTGAGGACCCGGATCAGCTCGTCTGTCCGGGCATCCCAGACGCGGATCTCGTGCTCCCGGCCGAAGGCCGCGCACAGGCCCCCATCCCGCGAGATTGCGACGCCGCGGACGGAGTCTCCCGCGTTCGCCACCGGATGGAGCGGCCGGATGGCGGTCTCGAAGTAGTTCCTGGCAAAGTCCCGCGCGCCGGCCCCGGCTCCTCCCTCCCCCGCAAAACGGTCCAGCATCTCCCGCACCCCGACGATGTCGCCGTTCTGCAGGTGGTTCGAGATGAGATTCATCCGGGAGCGGTGCAGCGACTCCTGCACCGCTGCGGCATTCGCCGCCGCCTGCCTCCAGAAGATCGAGACCCCCAGGAGGCCGAGGGTCAGGCTGAGGAACGTGCTGGTGAGAAGACCCGAGACCAGGGGCCGGCGGCGACACCACCGCCAGAGCCGTTCGGCCCTCGAGATCGGTCGCGAGCGGATCGGCTCCCCCAGCCGGACCCGCGTCAATTCCTCAACAAGCTCCTGGGCGGCCGCGAACCGCTTTTCAGGGGCCCGCTCGAGGCACTTCAGGCAGATCGTCTCGAAGTCCCGGGGGATCGACGAGTCGAACCGCCGGGGAGAGGGGGGATCATCGGTCAGCTTCTGCTGCAGGATCGCGCTGACGTTCCCGCGGAACGGGGTCTCCCCGGTCAGCATTTCGAACATCGTGACGCCGAGCGCGTAGATGTCGGAGCGGGCGTCGGTCTCGCTGATTCGCCCGTCCGCCTGCTCGGGAGACATGTAGCGGGCGGTCCCGATCACCTGTCCCTCGATGGAGGCGGAGACCTTGGCCTGGGCCTGCCTGGCGATGCCGAAGTCCGCCAGGAACGGCTGGTTCGTCCGGTCGAGAAGGATGTTGGCCGGCTTGATGTCGCGGTGAATGATTCCCCGGCCGTGGGCGAAGTGGAGGGCCCGGGCGATCGGGATCAGGAAGTCAACCACCTGCGACAGGGGGACGCGCCCTCCCGCCAGGAAGTCCCGGAGCGTGCAGCCGTCGATGTACTCCGACGCAATGAAGATCTGGCCGGCATCCTCGCCGACCTCGAACACCGGAACGATGTTCGGGTGCCGCAGGCTCGCGGCGGTCCGGGCTTCGAACAGCAGCCCCTGCGGGTCTTTGGAAGGGCGGGAAAGCTTGAGAGCCACCTTGCGGCCGAGTCGCTGGTCCTCCGCAAGCCAGACCTCGCCGAAGCCCCCGCGCCCGAGCAGCCGGTCGAGCGAGAAGTGGGCGACACGTCGCTCCTCGTCCGTCGCGTCGGGACGAAAGTTCCATGTCTGCTCGAGCTCGACGGGGAGATCGATGACGCCGTTACAGACCGGGCACCGTGACGTCGAACGGGTCGTCCCCTCGACGATCACCGGCGAACCGCCGGGCCCCGGCTCTTCGAGCAGCACACCACACTGTGGACAGCGACTCGACATGATGCGTTCCTGCGACCCGCACGTCTGTCGCATGACCCGTCGCGACAGACCGCCCATATCATGGCCATGGGACTCCTCCGCGGTCAAAGCTTCGAGTGTGGCGGAGGCCGGGCGGGTGCAGGAACCGGGTTCGGTATTGAGGCGAGGGCCGAGGCTGCGTCGGCCGGTCAGCGCGTTGCGTCATATGGAGGTGAGAACGGCTGTCACGAGACCGAGAGGACAGGCCGGTAGCGCCGCAGCGACACGATCCCGACAACGACCGCGGCCGCGCTGATGAGGACGAGGCCGATGAGGAGACCCGGATAGGTTGCAGGAAGCAGTGCCGCTGCGGCGCTACCACGATTCGTGAATCCGCTCCGGTTGTACGTCTCGATCGGATCGAGGGCGGGAAACGCCGTCGTGAACGGGCTGATCAGCATCAGCAGCACAAAGGTCATCACGCCCCCGACCGCCGCATGACGCGCCACGCAGGTGCAGGCAACCGCCACGGCAAACAGTGTCGCGTGCAGTGGGACCATCACCGCCAGGTGCGGCCAGTTCATCGCGTTGTAGTGCCCCCAGTTGGGCGATCCCCACGAGAGGACGACGCCCGGGCCGTCGAGCACCAGCAGGGTCACCGCGAGCCCGACGAGAAACTTCGTGAGGAACAGTCCCCCAGGCCCGATCGGGCGGGTCCGCCAGAACTCGCCGATCCGTCCGTCGGATTCCCCCGCAAACAGTCCCGCTCCGACGACGACGCACCAGATGGCCGCAACGAACCAGGTCGTCTGCGACAACTGGTCTCCAAAGATCGCAACGCTTCCTTCCGCCGACCAGGCCGGCACGATCACGGTCTCGCCAGTGGGCGTGACGACGGGGGCCATCATGTCAGGCTCGATGTCGTTCTGCAGCGCCGCGAACGCCGCCGCGAACACGATGCCCGGAATCGCCATCGGCAGAGCGTGGCGGACCGCCAGCCAGCCAAGGGCGACTCCGCGCGTCGGCAGGGGCAGCCAGCGCGGAATCCAGACTCGTTGCGTCCCCTTAGATTTCTCCCCGCTCCAGGCTCCGGTCGGGGAGAGGCGCGCGAGCCGCCGAACCACCCACCACGCTCCCGCGAGCAGCAGCAGCACGCTGACGGGTAGAGTCCATCCGAATCCTCTTCCCAGGTCGATGTCCCCCCAATTCCCGCTCTCGCCGCCGTAACCCCAGATGATGGTCCGGGCCGGGGGGATGAGGGCGCAGACCCAGGCGGCCGCGCTCCCCGCTCCTGCCTCGGCAGTCGCGATCGGCTTCTGAGCGAACTCCCGCGCGGACGAAAGGAGCAGGGTGACCGCCACAGGAGGCCGCCTTGGCTGACAATGTCACCTTTATTCACCTGACCGACCTGCATATCGGCAACCC
>JAEYWB010000723.1 GCA_023429275.1 Planctomycetota bacterium | reverse complement strand
TCTTCGGGGCGCCGGTCCCCGACCGGGACGAGCTGTTCATCATCGGCGAGCGGGACGACGCGATGCATCTGTTCTGCATCAGGGCCGCGACCGGCGAGTCCCTCTGGTCACAGCAGATCTCAGGGGTCGGCCAGGCAATCTCCCGCGACATGGTCCGACGGACCTGGCCCTGCTGGCCGGCTGTCGGTGAAGGGGTGATCGTCTGCCCGACGACGGCCGGATGGCTGGTTGCGGTCGACCGCGTGCAGCACAGGTTCCTGTGGACGCACCGCTTCATCGCCCGGACCAGTACCCAGAACCTCCGGGGAGGGTATTTCGTCAACCAGTCGCTCGATCTCCACGCCCGCTGGTATCCGTCCGCTCCGATCATCAGCGGCGGTACGGTTCTGGTCACCCCGCCCGAGTTGCCGGACGAGACCGGAATGCAGCAGCCGATGCTGTTCGCCCTCGATGTCCAGACGGGCAAACCGCGGTGGAGTGCGCATCCGAAGTCGGACTCGCTCCTGCTTGCCGGCGCGGTCGAGGGGCGGGCCTACCTGATGGGGGTCCGGGCCCTGCGGTGCGTCAACATCAAGGATGGGTCTCTCGCCTGGGAGACCCGCTGGCCCGATGTCGACGACCTTCCGAGCGGAAGGGGCCTCCTGAACGAGAAGGCTTATCTCCAGCCGATGCGATCAGGGGCGCTGCTCGAGATCGACCGCACGACCGGGGCGATCCTCCGCACCCAGAAGCTGCGACAGGGGGATGCCCCCCTGGGAAATCTTGCGGCACTGGACGGCCGGATCTATTCCGTCACGCCGCAGCACATCGCGGCATGGGAGCCGGACCAGCCGCTCGAAGACTTCGTCAAAGAGGCAGGAACGAGCCTCGCGGCGGCGCTGCGGCTCTCCGAACTCTACCTGCGACTCCAGCGTCCGGCCGACGCCGTGGAGGTTGCCCGAAAGGTCTCGACGGAAGGGCTGTCGGCCGATCAGAAGCGCCAGCGGCACGATGTCCTGTGGGAAGGACTGTGGCGGCTGGCGACGGCAGATCCGAAGTCCGGTTCGGAACTCGTCGGGGAGCTGGAAGGGGTTGCGGAGACCGAGGTGGACCGCTGGGCTCTCCAGCGTCTCAAGGCGGACCGGGCCATCGCGCAGGGAGAGGTCCGGGCCGCCTGGGAGGCCTATCTCGAACTTGTCCGGTTTCGCGGTGACGACCTGATCGTCGAAGGGCCGCTCAGTGTCCACCCGAACGCTTGGCTGGCGGGCCGTCTGGCCGCCGCCTATCACCGACTCAAAGAGGACGATCGCGCCGCGGCGGATGAGGCGGTTGCCGCCGCCCTCGCTGCCGCCACCACGCTCGACGAACGGCGGCGCGCCTGCCGCATCTTCGGATTCCACGAGAGTGCTAAGCCCTTCAAGCTGAAGCTCGTGACCGATCTGGCCTCGGACGGACAAAAGACGGAAGCGGCAGTCCTCTCCCGCCAGTTGGCGACCTCGGAAGGGGACGAGACGGCCGCCCAGGCGACGCTCAGCCTCGCCCGCGTCTACGCCGACGAAGAGTGGGTTTCCGATGCCCGGGAGGATCTGCAGCGGATCGTGTCGCAGTACCCGGACGCGAAGATCGATGGCCGGCTCGTCGCCGATGCCGCGCGGCAGGATCTCCAGATGCTGACCGCTCCTGCCCCGATGGTCATGCCTGGCTGGCCGGGTCCATACGAGGTTGTCCGTGTCTTCCGGGAGCACGCGCAGGCGGCCCGGGCGACCTCTCCGTCGGGGGACCGGCCGGCGTATCTCGACGACAAGCACCTGCAGGTCAATATGCAGACCCAGCGGCTCTCGCTCGTGTCGGCGACGAGCGAAGACCTGTGGTCCGTTCCCCTGCGGAGCTCACCGGCGGAGATCTACAGCAACGAAAGTCCGATCGTCGTCGAGGGGCCGCTCACCTACGTCATTTACAACGGGGTGCTGCATGCGTTTTCGCTGCTGGAGCGCAAACCACTCTGGACGCACCTTCCCGACCTGCGGAGCGGTGCGCGGAACCTGTACCGACAGCCGCAGATCATCCAGACACCGGCCATGCTGAAGGCGAGCGCCTTCGTGCAGCCGCAAAGTCTCGCACGAATGCGGCCATCCACGGGCATGCTCGGCGCGGTCTCCGACCATGTCGTTCTCGTCTACGATCGCCGCTCGATCCTCGCCCTCGCCCCGCTGACAGGAGACGTCCTGTGGGAGCGAAAGGGACTCAGGCCGAACCCGCGTGTTTCGCTCGATGGCGATCGTCTCTACCTCCAGGTCGGGAGCGATCCTCCGCAGCTGATCGATGCCGTCAGCGGTCAGGTCCGCAAGCAGTTTTCGCCCGGTGGTCCGCTCGACAAGGCGCGACGCATCGTTCCAGGCGGACTTCTCACCTGCGAGCTGATCGACGCAGGGGCGAGCGGACTGAAGTCGGGGGACGCAAACCCCGGGGGGAGCGGGAAGAAATTCCGGATCGCCAAGACGACACATCCCGATCCCGAGACGGGAAAGACCAGACCGATCTGGCTGTGCGACGCCGCGGCCGATGCCTGGGCCTCGCCCCTCGGCGACGAGGAGTTCCTGATCATCGAGCCTGATGGAAAGTGCCGGCTGCTGGATCTCAACAGCGGCAACGAGCGGGAGCTTGCGAACCTCAAGGAGGCATTCGGCGGTGGCGACATGGTCCGCCGCCGGAGCAGCCCGGTGTACTGCCTCGCCGATCGGGAGCGGGTGTACGTGCTGATCGATCAGAAGCAGATGTTCCCCAATACGTATCTGCAGGTGCCGAACATCCGCTGCGCGGGGATCTGCGTCGCCCTGAGCCGGCAGGAGCCCAGGATCCTCTGGCAGGAAGAGGTGGCCGGGCTCACGCTGCCGACCGAGCGGTTCGCCGACCTTCCCGTCATGCCGTTCCTCGCGGTGCAGAGCGTCAACAAGAGCGACATCCACTACCAGGACATCAAGATCCGGCTGCTCGACAAGGCGACCGGTAAAGCGCTTCTCAACTGGGAAGGGAAATCGTACTCGTCGCACATCCATGCGATCGTGTTCGACTTCCCGCGGCGTTCGCTCGAGTTCCGGTCGTACAACGAGACGTTCCAGGTGCGGCCCGCCGCCGTGGCCGCAGGGGTGTCTCCGATGTCGGTCAGCGCCTCGCCCCCCTCTTCGCCAGAGACCGACGCGGACGCCGGCAAGAAGTAGTCGCCCCCCCCTTTTTTCACTCCTGTCGCGCGTCGCAACCGAACTGCCACTGATGCCTCCCCGACCTCGCCCCCGTCCGGGCTCTCGCCCCGCCTCCGGTCAGAATCTCCCGTCACGCCCCGAGGCAGGCTCCGCCCCACGAGGGAAGAGAAAGGGCGAAGGCGCACCGCATCGGCCTGGTGGCCCGAATCGCAAGCCGTCGCGACCCGATCCACGGGGCCGCGGGGGTGACGACCGCCGCG
>JAEYWB010000708.1 GCA_023429275.1 Planctomycetota bacterium | reverse complement strand
GCTCTGCCTCCTCTGGGGACTCGCCTCGCTGGCGGCTCTCTGCTTTGTCAGCGGCAAGCAGATCCACTACCTGATTCCCGTGCTCCCGCCGTTCGCTCTGCTCCTCGCTCGACACCTGACAAAACGGGATGCGACGCCGGGCCGTGTCGGCGTCGGCCTGGTTGGTGCGGCGACCGTCGTGGGGGGATTGATGATCATGGCCCGGCCGGCCCTGGCCTTTCTCCCCGAGCGGCTGACCGATCCGGCGCTCTGTCCGATCGGGTGGGGGCTGCCGATTGCCGCCGTTGGTCTCTTGCTGATGTGGGGGGCGAGGAAAGACCGTGGTGCGCTTGTCGATCTGCGGCGCGTGGCGGTTGCGTCGATCGTCAATGCCTGTCTGTTCCAGATCGCCGTCAAGCAGGGGATCTTCGATCATTTCGACGTCACGCCGGTTTCCAGGCAGATTGCCCGGCTGCAGGACCGGGGAATCGAGATTCTCCACGACCGTGCTTACCACAACGAGTTTCACTTTGCCGGCCGGCTCACCCGGCCGATTGCCTCCGCTCTTACGGCCGAAGATCGGGACCGCTGGATTCGCCAGCATCCCGACGGCTGGATCGTTCGCACCTTCGAGTCCCGGGAGGATCCCGAGCTGGCACAAGCGGCCGACCTCTTTCCCTACTGCCGCGACTTTGTCCCGGAGTGGATCGCGCTGATTCCCGCCGCAAGGCTCGGTACAAGGACGACTGCCGAGGCCATCGGACCGCAGGAGACGAGCTCGCGGTGAACTCTCGTCCGAAGCCGCCATGTCGGCAGCGGCGAGCGGCGCGGCGTTCGCCCGCCGGTCTGTGTACGGCCCTCGTCTGACGCCTCCGGGCGCCGCATCACACGCCGGCCCTCTGCTACGATCCCGCTCTCTGGAGTTCGAACGGGACGGAGGAATCGGAGAGCATGGAAGAGCGACAGGAGTTCAACTGGTCGGAATTTGCCTCCTTGTGGACGTTCGACCCGGGTGTGACCTATCTGAACCACGGATCGTTCGGCCCTCCCGCCGACATCGTCCGGCGGGAGCGTGAGCGGTGGAGCGAGGCCCTCGCTCGCAATCCGATGGACTTCTTCCTCCGTCAGCTCGAGCCGGAGCTGGACCGGGCGGCCGATCGCCTCGGTCATCTCGTCGGATGCCAGGGAGGGGACCTTGTGTTCGTTCCCAACGCGACGACCGGCATGAACATCGTCGCCGAGAACCTGCCGCTGGAGGCGGGAGACGAGGTTCTGCTCAACGACCATGAGTACGGCGCAGTGATCCGCATCTGGGGCCGAGCGTGCGGCAAAGTCGGTGCGAAGACGGTTCTTGCGACGACACCCCGCAATCCGGAACGAGCCGAACAACTGGTCGAAGCGGTTCTCGACCGGGTCACTCCCCGCACTCGCCTCATCGTCGTCAGCCACGTCACATCGGCGTCCGGGATGGTGTTTCCCGTCGAGACGCTCTGCCGCGAGGCCGCCGCGCGAAAGATTCCGGTCTGTGTCGACGGCCCTCACGCGATCGCAATGCGGGACATCCGCATCGCCGACCTCCCCTGCGACTTCTACTGCGGCAGCCTTCACAAGTGGCTCGCGGCACCGTTCGGTGCGGGGTTTCTGTACGTCCGTGGCCGGCGGAAGTCCGGGCTCCAGCCGAACCTTCTGAGCTGGGGACGGAGTCTCGGGGGAAGGCCGGCCACCTGGAAGGACGAATTCCATTGGGTGGGCACGGCCGACTTCGCCCCTTACCTCGCCGTGCCGGCTGCCATCGAGTTCCTCGAGCGGATCGGGCTCGACCGCTTCCGGCAGCAGACTCATGAACTGGCGAGGCGGGCTCGACACCGGATTGTCGCCGAACTCGATGGCGAGCCGATCTCGCCTGACTCCCTCGACTGGTACGGCTCGATGACAACCGTGCGACTCCCCTGGGTCGCATCGCGGGCGGCATTTCCCAACGCCTTCCATCCCCTTCAGAAGTGGTTGTGGGACGAGGCACGGATCGAGATTCCGGTCGTGCAGTGGCGGGACGAGATTCACCTTCGCGTCAGTTGCCACCTCTACAACACGCCGGAGCACCTCGACCGGTTGATCGACAGTGTCCGTCGCTGGCGGGCCAACGTGTGACTCATTCCACGTGGCAGATGAGGCACTTGAGGTAAGCGTTCTCCGGGCAGTGCGGATTGATCGGGTGATCGGGAGCCGCTCCTCGGGACTCGAGGATCCGGATCCTGCGTCCGGTGTCGAGCGCAACGTTTGCGAGCATCTGCTCGAATTGCTGACGATCGACGAGACCCGAGCAACTGCAGGTCACCAGGATTCCTCCCGGTTCGAGGACCGCGAGCCCCAGTTTGTTGAGACTGTGGTAGCCGCGAATCGCCCGCTCGATTCCGCTCCGGGTGCGAGTCATCTTTGGAGGATCAAGCACCACGAGGCCAAATCGCTCCCCTGCCGCGGCGAGATGCTCGAGCTGTTTGTAACTGTCTCCCTGGATGAAGCGGACGCGGTCCGCGAGACCGTTCAGATCAGCGTTCCGTTGCGCGAGAGCCAAGGCGCCGGCCGAGGCATCGACCGCGACGACTTCACTCGCGGATCCATGCTTGAGGGCCGCCAGGCCGAAGCCACCGGAGTAGCTGAACGTGTCGAGGACTCTCGCCCCTCGGGCGTAGCGGGACGCGGCAAGACGGTTGTCCCGCTGGTCGAAGTAAAAGCCCGTCTTCTGCCCCTCGACGACGTCGACGGCGAACTGCAGGCCATTTTCCTCGATCAGGATCGGCCGGGGAGGGGGCTCTCCGGCGACGAGTCCATCCCGGATCTCGAGGCCTTCCGCATCCGCGATCCCCTTCTCCGTTCTTCGCCAGATCCCCGCTGGAGCAAGTTCCTGCTGAAGCAGGCGGATGATCAGTTCTTCCCGGCGAGCCATCGCGAGACTCGTCCACTGAACGAGCAGCCAGTCGTTGAACCGATCGACCGTCAGTCCCGAGAGGCCGTCTGCTTCACTGCTGACGAGCCGGCACGCCTGCAGGGGAGGCGTTCCCGCGAAGAGTCGGCGACGCAGGTCGATCGCACTGCGGAGTCGCCTTTCCCAGAACGCTTCGTCGAGCGGGGCGCCTGGATCCCACGAATACAGACGGACGCGGATCGCACTGTTGGGGTTAAACAGCCCCCAGGCCACGAATTTGCCCTCGGCCGAAACGACGCGGACGGCGTCTCCGGGCGCGACGGGGGCCTCGACGCGCGCGATGGCCCCTTCGAAGACCCATGGATGCCGGCTGAAGAACGGAAGGGCCTTGCGCGGCTTGAGAAGGACTGTGCGGGTTTCCAGGGGCATGAATGTCGTTGAACTCGGAACGGCAGGAAAACCGGCGAGTGTAGCAATTCTGCCTCGTCAGGATCTCAAGTCGTTCCTCCGCGTCGGGAGAGCGGTCGCTCCGCACTGCCTGACGATTCCTCACGTCTGCTTTCCATTGAAGCAGACGGATTGTGCGATCGTGAACTGGCTGTGCGAACTTTCATACGCCGTCGAGGTCACGGGAAGAATTGCTCCTTTCTTGGAAAGTGGTATAGTTTTTGAAACTGGTGTTCAGCAGTTGCCGCAGGATCCGGGCTGTCCAAGTGGCGTTGAAATCTTCACTTCGCGGATCCGAGACTCATGCGAATCGCAATATCGCGACGCGGCTTCACATTGATTGAACTGCTTGTCGTCATCGCCATCATCGCCGTGCTGGTGGCAATCCTTCTTCCGGCGGTGCAGCAAGCCCGTGAAGCGGCCCGCCGCTCGCAGTGTGCCAACAACCTGAAGCAGATCGGCATCGCGATGCACAGCTATCACGAAGCCTTGAACTGCTTTCCCTACGGCTGTCTGAATGTCGGGACGTTCCATGTCCGCGAGACGTGGATGCAGCAGCTTCTTCCCTATCTCGACCAGGCGCCGCTCTACAACCGATACCAGGACTGGGTCGGACAGTGGACGATGGACGTTCCGAAAGAGATCCGCGATGTCGTGATTCCCGGGATGATGTGCCCGTCCGATCCGTCGGGGCCGGCATTCGGCGGCAACGGCGGATTCCGAAGCGGGGCGTCCGGCTTCCAGGGGAACTACGTCACCTGCATCGGCAAGACCCAGAACGAGAACGTCGACAACGGGGGAATGTTCTACTGGACCGGATGCACGAGGATCCGTGACCTTGTCGATGGCTCGTCGCTGACGGTCATGGCGAGCGAAGGGATCATCCGCGGCAAGTCGGTCAACGGCTGGGGTGAGATCGGTGGCTACTGGGGAGGAGGCGCGGGAGGAGGGTTCGGCTTTACGACTCTCGAGCCCCCCAACTCGAGCGTGACCGACCAGAACTACACCTGTAAAGAGACGAACTGGGCGATCGCGCCGTGTACCACGATGACGACCTACGCCACACAGAGAAACCTGGCGAGGAGTTATCATATCGGTGGAGTGCAGGCGGTGATGGGCGATGGCGCCGTCCGGTTCGTCAGCAGTTCGATCGATCGAACGACCTGGCAGAACCTCGGGTCTCGAAATGGTCAGGAGCGGATCAGCGGCTTCGAGTGAGAATCCGCAGGTGCTTCGTCCCGCCCGATGGCTCTCGCCTTGCGGATGAGCCGGACGCACCAGCGGTCCGGCTTCTGTCCGGTCGGTGCTTCGACACGGTCAGGAGTGCCGGATGTCGCGGTCAGTCGACCGAAGCTGACTGGCGGCGGTGAACCGGGGCGACCGGGTTCCCGCGCGACGTGCCGGAGCTGAGCGGCGGGACTCGCGCAGTGCTCTCCATCTCTTTCGAAAGACCGGAGCGGGTGCGGCCTCCTGGCTGCCCGTTTCATCGACTTGATGTCCTGAAGTGTGCCTGGGTGTCGCTGTTCCGCAGGCATCGGCCCTGGAATGCCGTTCGCGGGACCGACGACCACGTTTGGAGTTCTGCAGATGATTCGAAGAACGTTCCTTGCCTGTTCACTGGCCGTACTTTCGTCCGCAGGATGCGGATCTGCGCCCTCGGGCCCGAAGCTGGAGCGCGTGACCGGCAAGGTCACGTTCAAAGGTGAGCCGATCAAGGAAGGGGACATCACCGTCGTCCCCGTTGGAGAAGGGACAAGCGCCGGCGGCAAGATCATCGATGGGCAGTTCTCCCTCGAGGTGAGCCCCGGCAAGAAGATCGTCAGGATCGAAGCGCTCCGCGACGTTCCCGGAAAGTTCCGCGAGGACAACCCCGGCGAAAAGATTCAGGTACGCGAGCAGTTCATTCCGGAGAAATTCAACTCGAAGTCCACTCTCGAACTGGAGGTCACCTCCGGAGGTCCGAATGAGAAGACCTTCGACCTTTCGTCATAGTGTGACTTGTCTTTGCCGTCGGGGAGGCTCGTGACGCCTCGAAGTCGATGTTCGCAACGCGACAGTGGGTGAATCTCTGTTGAGAGCGGGGGCTCTGCTATTCTGCCGGCGCAAACTTCCCCGCTCTCCGTCGAGACATTCACTCCGCGTGCCTCCCCTCTCCATCCTCTTCGCCGCCGGCGGTTCCGGGGGACATCTCTTCCCGGCCATCGCCGTGGCCGAAGAGCTTTCGTCCAGGGATCTCGATCTCAACCTGGCACTGGTGACGTCTGACAAGCCGATTGATCAGGTCGTGACGCGCAGCGTGGCGTGGGAAGCCCTCATGCTGCCGGTCGTCGCTCCCTCGACGATGAAACGGGCACCCTGGCGGTTTCTTCGGCGCAACTGGCAGGCGTGGTCCGAAGCAGGACGAATCATCGACCAGCGAAAGCCCACTGCGGTCGTCGGCTGTGGCGGATTCGCGAGCGTTCCTCTCCTGCTCGCGGCGAGGTCGAGGCGGGTCCCGATCGTGCTTCTCGAGCAGAACGCCTTCCCGGGACGGGTCACGCGATGGCTTGGCCGTGCGGCCCAAACGATCTGCTGCACCGACCGGGCAAGTCACAGGCATCTTCCCTCTCGAGGCGTCTCGCTCGTCCACACGGGCAATCCGGTCCGCCGGGAGATCGCCGCACTGGCTCACCGGCCGCCGGAGGAGGTCGCCGGCGGACGCACCCTGTTGGTTCTCGGGGGAAGCCAGGGATCGCACGGTCTGAACCAGGCCCTGATCGACATCGTCACGGCGGATGCGGGAACGTTACGTGGATGGAACATCGTCCATCAGACCGGGGAGACAGACCGGGAGATGGTCGAGCAGGCTTACCAGACCGCGGGGCTGCAGGCGAATGTCCAGGCGTTCCTGGGCGACATGACGCCTCACTACCGCACTGCCGCCCTGGCGGTGACCCGCGCGGGGGGAACGACGCTGGCGGAGCTTGCCTGTGCGAGCGTTCCGTCCATTCTCGTCCCCTATCCGCACGCGGCTGACGATCACCAGCGGGCCAACGCGGAAACGTTCCGAGCCGGTGGCGGAAGCGTCGTCATCGAGCAACAGCGGCCCGACTTCTCCAACGCACTCCGCGGAGAACTGAACCTCCTCCTGGGGGATGCGGAACGCCGGAACGCGATGTCGAGAGCGGTCCGTCAGCTCGCCGCGCCGGACGCGGCGAGAGCGGTCGCCGACATCATTCTTCGGGCCGTCCGTCCTTAGAGGTCTCGAGCGAAAAACGCCGACCGGTGGGAGCCTTGGATCCGGTGCGATGGCGGCTGTCGTAACGGACCGCCAGCGGTGCCGGGGTGCTGTCG
The DNA here is from genome assembly GCA_023429275.1 of Planctomycetota bacterium. GTDB lineage: Bacteria > Planctomycetota > Planctomycetia > Planctomycetales > Planctomycetaceae > Planctomyces_A. Next base: position 4,310 of record JAEYWB010000708.1, on the reverse strand, counting down.
TCGACGGATTTCACGTCGCCAGGAAGGACCGGGATTCCGGCCGTCATGCAGAGGAATCGGACGAGGCGGCGGTCGAACTCCGTCAACTGCGCGACGCGTTCCCCGTTGTGGCGGGCCTTCGGAACAGCCCAGAAATCGCTGTCGGGGCGGCCGGTCTTCGCGAACAGGCTGTCGGCGACTTCCGTCGGAACGCAGGAGTCGCGCTGGGCAGCCATCCAGAGAAGCGGAGTGGCGGCAAGCCGCGGAAGGAGCGGCTCGATACTGGTGAAGTGCGCTCCGCGGCGGCGCTCGCTCAGCCGCTTGGTCACGGCCATTGTGATGCGGTTATGCCAGTCCGGAAGGACGTACTGCAGCCTCGGAACAACGGAGCTCTTCCACTTCCGCATGTAGTAGTCGAGAAGTGACCAGCAGCTGAACGCCCCCTGCGTCACGACTCCCGAGATGTCCGACCGCTCGGCGGCGACCGCGAGGGCGGCGCCCGCTCCGCGGCTGACGCCGTGGAGGACGATGGGGAGGTCCTTGTACTCCGGACGAGCCCGCGCGAAGTCGACCGCGGCCTGGAGATCCGAGATCTCCTTTCGGGTCAGCCAGTGCAGCGGCGAGTAGCCCGCTTCGGAGTCGCTCTCTCCCTGGTTCCGGAAGTCGAACGCGAGGATATCGAACCCCGCAAGCCGCGCGGCCGGAAGATAGGCCTGAAACGACCAGAAGTTCGCCTTCATCTCGGGGCAGAAGACGACAAGTCCGCGCGTCGTCTGGCCGGAAGACTTCAGGATGGCGCCGCGAAGTGTCTGGCCGGCGTCATTTGGGAACTCGATGCGCTCGGCACCAGGATCGGCAGGCTTCGATGGAACCTGCGCGGGAGGGCAGGATTCGAAATAGGCGAGGGCCTTATGTCCGAAGAAGAGATGAAAGGCGATCTCGAAAAACGCGACCCCCAGCAACACTGCGAGCGCAATCACGGGCCAGACCAAATCTTCCTCCTACCTCGTCCTGTTTCGCGCCCGCGAAACCTCATCGTGCCGGACGAAATTCCGGCTGTCATCCCTTGAACTGCGAAAAGATCAGGGAGACGTTCTGGCCACCGAAGCCAAAGCTGTTCGACAGGGAGTGCCTCACCTTCCCCTGTCTCGGCGTATTCGGAACATAGTCGAGATCGCACTCCGGATCCGGTGTCTCGTAATTGATCGTCGGAGGCAGGATCCCATCCCGCATCGACAAGAGACAGACGATCGCTTCGGCGCTCCCGGCAGCGGCGATCAAGTGCCCCATCATGCTCTTTGTGCTCGAAATCGGCACTTTAAAGGCATGATCTCCCAGGGAATGCTTGATCGCGGCGGTCTCGACTTTGTCGTTTACCTCGGTGCTTGTTCCATGGGCGTTGACGTACTCGATATCATTCGGATTGAGCCGCGCATCGGCAAGGGCCATCTTGATGCAGGCGGTCGCTCCACGCCCTTCCGGATGAATATCGGTGATCCGATAAGCGTCCGCTGTTGACCCATACCCCGCAACTTCCCCATAGATCCGCGCGCCGCGAGCCTTCGCGTGCTCGAGCTCTTCGAGGATCAGCATCCCCGCACCTTCGCCGAGGACGAAGCCGTCCCGGTCGCGGTCGAACGGACGGGAGGCCTTCTGCGGACATTCATTGTGCGTCGACAGGGCCGTGAGCAGGTTGAAGCCGGTCACCCCGAACGGGTGGATCATGCTGTGGGCTCCCCCCGACAGCATCACGTCCGCCTCACCCTGGCGGATGATTTCCGTCGCTTCGCCGATCGCCTGACTGGACGCAGCACAAGCCGTGAGACAGTTGAGGTTTGGCCCCTGAGCGTTGAACAGGCTCGCGAGGTGTCCCGCAGGCATGTTCGGTTCCTGCTCGATCTCGGCCTTCGGGTTCATCCGCTCGAGACCGAGCCGGGTGAACTTCTCCATGTCGAAATCACCGTCGCGCTGCGCTTCGGCGATGATGCTCATGAACAGCAGGAAGTCCTGCTGCCCTTCGCCCGCACCGAGGTAAACGCCGAACCGCTCGGGGTTCTTGAGCCCCTCGTCGAGGCCGCTGTCCTTGACCGCCTGGACCGCCGCGCCGATGGCGAAACGGATATTGCGGCCGGCATACTGGAACCGCTCGGGGTTCGGAATGTAATCGCCGAGGTTGAACCCCCGGACTTCGGCCGCGAACTTCGTGGGGAAACCGGACGCGTCGAAGTGGGTGATGTAGTCGATGCCGCTTTTCGATTCCTGAAGCGACTTCCACATGGAATCGATGGAGTTCCCCACGGGAGTCACGCACCCCAAGCCCGTCACAACGACTCGCCGTCTCATCACTGCTCCCCAAATGCCGAAATGGCCCTTCTGTCGCAGCCGACAAACGGGCCATGGAACCCAATCACACAACCGAAACTGACACTGCCTGACCGGGGGGGATTGTAGAGCCTTCTCCCCTGCCCGGAGAAGCGTTTCTTACGGGGTACGTGGCGTTTGTTCAGATTCCAGCTCCAGGGAACCCCATCCACCTCCGCCCGGCGTCTTGAGGATGATCCGATCTCCTTTTTGGGCCGAGACTTGTGACGCCGCCCCCAGGTCCGCTCGCTCGCCGTCGGAGCGTTGCAGGAGGTTCCGTCCGGCCGCTCCGGGGCCCCCACCCGCAAGTCCGGGCGGCCCGATTTTTCCGCGTCGTTGCGACAGAATCGAGACGGTCACGGGGCGGAGAAACTCAATCTCGCGAATCACCCCGGCTCCACCCGGGTGCCGCCCCGCCCCGCCCGACCCGCGGCGGATCGAAAACTCCCGCACCCGGACGGGGTATCGCTGTTCGAGAAGTTCGACGTCGGTCAACCGGGTGTTGGTCATGTGGGTGTGAACGGCGTCGACCCCCGCTCCCCGGGGAGTCGCGCCGCTTCCGCCACAGATCGTTTCGTAATACCCGAACGTCGCATCCCCGAAGGTCAGGTTGTTCATCGTCCCCTGGCTGCAGGCCGCGGAACCGAGGGCCTGCAGGAGAACATCGACGACCCTCTGCGACGTTTCGACATTTCCACCGACGATTGCGGCGCACTGCGCAGGATCGTCGTGAGACGGCGGATTCAGGAGGGATTCGGGAATCCGGATCGTCACCGGCTCGAGGACGCCGCCGTTCAGAGGGATGTCCTCGTCGATGAGCGTCCGGAAGACATACAGGACAGCCGCCGTCACGATCGCCCGGTTGGCATTGAGGTTTGACTGCAGGACCGGGCCGGTTCCCGTGAAGTCCACCGTCGCCCGGTCGCCAGCGATGGTGATCGTCACGGCAATCGGGCTTCCGTCGTCAAGAAAGTCGGTGCACCGGTATTCGCCATCCGGCATCGCAGCGAGTGCCTGTCGAACCTTGGTCGCGGCCGCCTCGCGGATGAACCGCATGTACCTCTGGACACGCCCGAGCGAGCGTTCATTGACGAGGTGCCGCAAAAGCGTCACGCCGGTCTGGTTCGCGGCGATCTGTGCGGACAGGTCCGCCACGTTGTCGTCCGGCCGCCGCGACGGGTAGGTCGGAGCGGGAACGTCGGACGTCGCTTCGGCGGACGCGGTGGAGTCGCCCAGCAGCGTGCGGAGCGCCCGCTCCTGGAACTCTCCGCGGCGGACGATTCGGAAGTTTCGAATCAGCACCCCTTCTTCGGCCAGCGTCCGGGAAAACGGCGGCATGCTCCCCGGAACGATCCCTCCAATCTCAGCGTGGTGAGCCCGGCTTGCGACGACGAACAGGAGGTCTCGACCGGCGGAATCGAAGACTGGCGTGACGACCGTCAGGTCGGGAAGGTGCGATCCTCCACGAAATGGATCATTCGTGAGGACGACATCGCCGGGCCCGAGGTCCCGGTTGTCGGCGAGGACGTTCCGGACCGTTTCGGCCATCGCTCCGAGGTGAACCGGAATGTGCGGGGCGTTGACGACAAGCTCCCCCGCCGAGTCGAACACCGCGCAGCTGTAGTCAAGCCGCTCCTTGACGTTCGTCGAGATCGACGTCCGCCGCAGCGTCTCCCCCATCTGCTCCGCGATCGAGGCGAACAGGTTGTTGAAGATCTCGAGCTGGACAGGATCGGGAGTCTCTTCCCTCGTCAGTTGCTCCGGTCGGGCCTCCTCGAGACGGCGAAGTACGATCGACCCTTTTCCTGCTCCCTCCTCAAGGATCGAGGCCTCGAAGCCGGGGTCGACGACGATCGTCGTCATCGGTTCGGAGAGGAGTGCCGGCCCTGCGATCGTCGAGAGGGTGCCTCGATCGCTGCGGCGAAAAGTCGGGCACTCGATCCACGTCCCCCCGCCCAAAACACGGCGGG
>JAEYWB010000698.1 GCA_023429275.1 Planctomycetota bacterium | reverse complement strand
CGTCGGTCCTCGGCCGTAGGCCTCCTCGCACAGCCGATCCAGGCGTGCCGCGTCGGCCTCCTCCCGCTTCAGCAGTCTCTCTGCCGTGAGACGGGACTGCTCGGTGACGAGGGCGTTGTTCATCAGGAACAGCGCCTGCGTCGGCAGCGTCGTCACGTTCCGGCGGCCGACCGGGGTGTTCGGGTCTGCAAAGTCGAAGACGGCGAAAATGTCCGGCAGGCGGTTGCGGAAGAGCGGCAGATAGACGGCCCGCCGGCCCACGTCGAACTGGTAGCCGTATTCCGCCTTTGTCCCTGGCCGGATCGTCTCCCCGCCGATGGTGCGGTCGAGCCGTCCGCCCAGGCTGAGGATGGCGTCGTAGATCTCTCCGGCATCGAGCCGCTTCCGGTGTGCGTGCGAGAGAAAGCGGTTTTCGGGATCGCGCTCCCCCGCCGGCGAAACCGGATCGCTGCTGAGCCGATAGACGCGCGAGAGCATGATCTCGCGGATCAGCTTTCTCGTGGACCAGCCTTCGTCGGTGAACCGCTTCGCCAGGTAATCCAGCAGCTCAGGGTGCGATGGCGCTTCGCCGGTCGTCCCGAAATTGTCGACGGTCCGGACAAGTCCCACGCCGATGAGGTGCTGCCAGACGCGGTTGACGTAGACCCGCGCAGTGAGCGGGTTGTCGGGGCTGGCGATCCACCGCGCGAGTGCGAGCCGGCCGCTTTCACCCGTTGCGAGCTTCCGCCGGGCCTCTCCCGCGCGGGACGCGACCTGCAGGTAGCCGCGGGGGACGATCGCGCCGCGATGCTTGTAGTTTCCGCGAAGGCAGATCGCCATATCCTGCGTCACGTCCTCCTCGGTGACCGACGGAACCTTCGGCGGCTCCGGCGGAGCATTCTTCTTGAGCTCTGTCAGGTCGGCGGTGACCCTCCTCATCGTCGCCTGAAGCCCGATCATCCGCTCGAGGGCCGCCGACAGGTCCTTCGGAACGGGCGGCGCCGCAGGAGCGGTTGCGGGGGAAGATTGATCAGTCGCCGCCGCAACCGTGTCGATCGGAAGGAACTGCACCGCGTCGGCGATGACGACGCCCGAGGTCTCCTCGTTCGAAATCGTCACGACCGCGGTCTGATCGTTCGCGAAGCGGTAGCGGCCGAGCGACTGGAACAGCCCATCGATCGGAGGGGCCTTGGTCTGGTCGAGATAGAGGAGAGCCTCGCCCGCCGGATGCGTGACCCGGACCGGGACCTTCTTCGCCCGGCCCGGGGCGGCGTGGAACGCGATCCGGACCTCATAGTCGCCGCTTTTCGGCAGGTCGGCGCTGAACGTGACCCGCTTCTCCCCCTTGCTCGAGTTCGCATCGTGGGAGTACCCCGCGCCGACATAGGACTTCACGGAGGTCGACGGCGTCCACTCTCCGGTCTTCACGGCCTCCTGATCATCGATGACGATCCCTGGAAGAGACTCGACCGGGACGATGCCTCCGGTCGCCTTGGACGTGCTGCTGACAGCGAACCGCGGGATGAGCACGAGCGGTCCGACGACGGTGTCGCCATCGTCGGCGGCGATGATTGTGACCGCATGTGAGGACTCGGGAGAGAGTGTGTACTCGCCAAGAGAGATGAACCGGCCATCGAGAGGGGGTTCGACCGACTGATCGACGCTCACGGTCTCGACTCCGCCGGCGTGCTCGATCCGGACCGGGACGGATTTCGACCGGCCTTCACGATCTTCGAGGTAGCCAAGCCGGATTTCATAAGGACCGCTCTCGATGATGCTCCGTCCGACTTCGTAGACCGCCCGGGCCGTGACATCCCGCCCGGCCGGCGCGATGCGATAGCCGGAAATCCCTGTTCCGAGCGGATGCCAGGGGCCGGTCACCTTCGCCTGCGACTCATCGAGGAGAAGGGCAGGGACCTTCTGCTTGAGCGCCTTGAGGAAGGTCTCCGCTGTCGCGAGTTCTTTCTCGAGTTGTTGGCGGCGCTCTCCGAACCGGGAGAGCTGCTCTGCAACATCGGCCGGCACCGGGAGCGGATGCGTGACCCACTTCGAGACATTGTCGTGGATCAGTGTCCGCGTGCTGCGGAAGATCCCGGCCATGGCGTAGTAGTCGGCGGTCGGGATGGGATCGAACTTGTGGTCATGGCAGCGGGCGCAGCCGATCGTCTGCCCCAGAAAGACTTTGCCCAGGGTGTCGATCTGCTCGTCGATGACATCCATCTCGAGCTGCGACTTGTCCTGTTCTTCGTAGTTGGTCGGCCCGAGCGCCAGGAATGAGGTGGCCGTGAACTGGTCAGCACCCTGCTCCAGGCTGGAGTAAGAGAGGCGATCTCCCGCGATCTGCTCGACGACGAACTGCGAGAAGGGTTTGTCGGTGTTGTATGCCCTAATGACGTAGTCGCGGTAACGCCAGGCCTCCGGGATCAGCAGTGATCGTCCGCCGCCGGTGGACTCCGAGAACCGCGCGAGGTCGAGCCAGTGCCGCCCCCATCGTTCGCCGTAGTGGGGCGAGGCGAGCAGCCGATCGACGACGCGGGCGAAAGCTGTTTCGTCGTCCGCCGGGTCGTCAAGGAATTCCCTGATCTCCTCGACAGCCGGGGGGAGGCCGGTCAGGTCGAACGTCGCCCGGCGGATCAAGGTGCGACGATCCGCCAGACCGGCGGGCGTAAGCTGTTGTTCCTTCCATCCTTGCGACACGAATCGGTCGATCGGCGAACCGGCCCGGTCCCCGGGGAGTGCGGCGGGGATCCGGGCCGCGGCAACGGGACGGTATGCCCAGAACTGCCGGCCGGCGGCGAGATCGATCGTTCGCGCCGCGACCGTGGCTCCTCCCTCGCGCGGGGCGGGCGCACCGGCGACGATCCATTTCTCGAAGGACGCCACGACCGCCGCCGGAAGCTTCTTCTCCGGAGGCATCTCGAACGTTTCATGCCGCAGGGCCCCGAGAATCAGACTCTCGTCCGGTTTGCCCGGGACGACCGAGGGACCGGAATCTCCTCCTTTGCGGATCCCCTCGCGGGTGTCGAGAAGCAACCCCCCTTTGACGCTCTTCGACTCAGCGGAGTGGCACTCGTAGCAGTGCTCGACGAGGACAGGCCGGATCTCCTTTTCGAAGAGAGTCAGTCCTTCGTCCGCTCTCGCACACGGCGTGACCAGCAGGAAGGCCAACAGAAGAAGAGGCAATATCCGCATAGGGCGCGACCCGACGGGCGATTCCGACCTGGAAAACGGAGTGTACGGCGCCGGAGGTCAAGGTCGCCATCTCGCTTCGCGAGATGTGCGGGCGAATTTCGGCCTCCCATTAGACACGTCCGCGCCCGGGGGACCGTCACTGCCGTCCTGGCTCACCTCGCGCAGCGAGATGGCGACGGAGGTTGCGGGGATCGCTGTCCGTCCCCGGGCCCAGCGATATACTTTCGGCCCCTGAAAGACGCTCCACCACCAAGAGGAACGACATGACGACTCCGACCATCACCCCCGGCAAGACGCGCATCGGCTGGATCGGCACCGGCGTGATGGGGAACAGCATGTGCGGCCACCTCATCAAGGCGGGGTTTGCCGCGACGGTCCATACCCGGACGCCGGCCAAGGCGGAGCATCTCGTCAACCAGGGAGCGAAGTGGGCCGCCTCGCCGAAAGAGGTCGCCGAGGCCTCGGATGTCATCTTCGCCATCGTCGGATTCCCGGCGGATGTCCGCGAGGTCTTCCTCGGAAAGGACGGGGCGCTGGCTGGCTCGAAGGCCGGCAACATCCTGGTCGATATGACCACGAGCGAGCCCTCGCTGGCGGTTGAGATCGCCGAGGCGGCCAAAGCCAAGGGGGTGTTCGCTGTTGACGCCCCCGTCTCCGGCGGAGACATCGGCGCCCGTGAGGCCCGGCTGTCGATCATGATCGGGGGCGACAAGGAGATCGTCGACGCCCTCCAGCCCTGCTGGCAGGCGATGGGAAAGACGATTGTCCATCAGGGGGGACCCGGGGCGGGACAGCACACCAAGATGGTCAACCAGATCCTGATCTCGACGATGATGATCGGCGTCTGCGAGGCCCTGCTGTATGGCTACAAGGCGGGGCTCAACCTCGAGACGGTGATGCAGTCGGTCTCGACGGGGGCGGCGGGAAGCTGGTCGCTCTCGAACCTTGGCCCACGGATGATGGCGAACAACTTCGATCCCGGGTTCTTCGTCGAGCACTTCGTGAAGGACATGGGGATCGCCCTCGCCGAATCGAAGCGGATGGGTCTGTCGCTCCCGGGCCTCGCTCTCGCCGAGCAGCTCTACCTGAGCGTCAAGGCGAAGGGCTTCGGCCGCAACGGCACACACGCACTGCTCCTGGCCCTCTCGGAAATGTCCGGAATCGACTGGCGGAACCGGAAGTAGTCGGGGCATCCCGATGGCCCCGCGCGAGCTTCGCGGCGACAGATCACCAACAACGTGAGCCGGCTGGAGATCTCCCGCCCCGTCGGGGAGGTCGTGCGCGCCATCCGTGGAAAGGGGCTGGACTCCAGGAGCGTTCAACGAAGAATTAGGCAGGTCCTTCCAGTCCTTGATGCTTTCGATCCTTTGACTCTTCCGACTCCATCTCTGTTTCCTGAGCCGATCTATCGCCTGGGCGGACCCGTCTGGGCGTGCGAGGCGTGGAAGGGGAGCGTCTATACGGCGAGTTCAAAGCGGCAGGACTGTCTGGGGCAGTACTCGACGATGTTCTCGACCGTCGAGGTGAACAGCACGTTCTACGCCATCCCGGCTGTCGAGACGGTCGAGCGGTGGGCAGAATCGGTCCGGCCCGGCTTCGCCTTCTGTCTGAAGTTCCCGAAGTCGATCACGCATGACCGGCAGCTCTTCGAGGCGACCGCCGAGACGACGGCATTCCTCCGGCTGATGGAGACCCTTGCGCGGCACGACCGGTTGGGACCGTCGTTCCTGCAGTTGCCGCCGCACTTCTCTGGCCGGCAGTGGCCCGAGCTGGAAGCCTATCTCCGCGCTCTTCCTCGCGAGTTCGCATACGCGGTCGAAGTGCGTCACGAGAACTACTTCGATCAGGGACCTACCGAGCAGCGGCTCGATGACCTGCTCCGCGAGCTGGGAATGGACCGGTGTCTGCTCGACAGCCGCCCGCTCTTCTCAGCCCGTCCGACGGACGAAAGCGAACGGCAGTCGCAACGGCAGAAGCCACGCTCGCCGGCGCGGACGACGGTGACAGGCAAGAGACCGATGGTGAGGTTCATCGGCCGCAATGACGTCGATCGGATCACGCGGTGGATCGACGAATGGGCCCTTACGGTGAGCGGATGGATTGACCAGGGGCTCCACCCGATCGTCTTCACTCATACGCCCAATGACGCGCACGTGCCGTCTCTCGCACGCCGGTTCCACGAGGCGGTGAGAACGCACCATCCGGAGCTCGCTCCGCTGTTCTCGGCGGTCGACGCCGAACCAGTCCCCGCCGCTTCCCGGCAGCGGACGCTGTTTTGAGCGCCGCTGCCAGAAACGCGGGTGATTCGGGGCCGGACACGCGGGGAGCGTGCGACGAGTCAGCGCGTGTGACGATCGTGCGTCCGTGCCCTGGCCGGTTACTTCTTCTCGGTCGTGGCCGCCGGAGCCGCAGCCGGCTTGGCCGCTTCGAGCTTCTTCGCCGCAGCTGCCCGCTTTGCAGCGTCTGCCGCGGCGAGCTCCTTGAGACGCTCCTTCTGTCCGGCGGTCAGATGCTCGCGGAACTTGGCGTTTCGCTCGTTCTGAAGCTGCTTGATCTGCGCCGACAGGGCGTCGATCTTAGCCTGATACTCTTCATGGATCGGGTAAAGCTTCTCTCGCTGTTCGTCGGAAAGGCCCAGCTTTCCGTAGTTCGCCGGCAGGGGCCCGCGGGTTTCCTTCTTGGCCGCAGGCTCGTTCTGGGCGAGCAGGAGGGAAGAACCGGCGACGCAGACACCGAGCGTCAGAACGGACAGAGTCCTGAAGAACGACATACTAGACCTCAGAAGCAGGAGGGAAATGGCCGCAATCGGATCAAGGCCCGCCCATACGCTACCTGCACGTACGACCACTGTCCAGCGAAACCTGACGGTATCACCCGCTTCGTCCGAGGAGCGTCGAGGTTGCCGGCGGCGAAAGGATGTCACGACCCTCGCAGAAGGGAGAGTCATTGCCGAGGCTGCCGGTCTGCCGCCCTCGCAGCGGCCGGTCTCGCCCCCGACCAGGCGGCACAGTTGGTCTCATCCGCAGCAAAACGTCCCGGTCGCCCGAATCCGGGATGGATAAGCCCACGATGGAGGCCGATCTTGGACGGGAGGGGATTCCGTGCTCCAATCCCTCCCGATTCCCCTCGTTGACTTGCCCCGCATGACGGACTCCTTCCTCCAGCGACGGGACCGGTCCCCCATCGTCTGGGTGGTCCTGTTCCTCATTCCGCTGACGACCGGCCTGATCGGCACGATCTCAGGCGCGTCGACGGCAGCGGTGGCGCTTTGCCTGCCGCAGGTGGCGGTCGGGGCCTGGACCTGGGGCTGGGTGGCGGCGCTCGCTCTCTCGCTGCTGTCGTATGCCGGGTGGTTCGTCCCTGCCTTCACGGGCCGGGTTCCAATTCAGGCGGTCGACCACGACTCGGCGATCATCTGCGCCGCCGTGGCCGCGGCGTTCGGAATGGCGATCTCCCGGCTGCGGCGCAGCTTCGAAGACGCCTACACAATTGCCGGGACCGACCCGCTGACCGGCCTTCTCAACCGGAATTCGTTTTACGAACGGATCCGGACCGAGGCGAACCGTGGCGGACGGATCGGCGTCTCCGTCACGGTCGCCTTCATCGACTGCGACAACTTCAAGAAGTTCAACGACACCCGCGGCCACGTTGCGGGCGACGAACTGCTGCTGACGGTCGCCCAGATCCTCAAGGGAGCGGTTCGGAGCTACGACGCCGTCAGCCGTATGGGAGGGGACGAGTTCGCTCTCCTCTTTCCCGCTCTCCCTCCCGAGGCCGCCGATTCGACCATTGCCCGCGTTCACAGCCGGCTCAAGGCGATGGCCTACACCCGGAACTGGGACGTGAGCTTCAGCATCGGGGCCGTCGTCTTCCCGTATCCGGGTCATCCGGCCGTCATGCTCGACATGGCGGACGCGGAGATGTACTCGGTAAAGCAGGCGGGCAAGGACCATTACCGCGTCCTGATCCTGTCGGAAGGGCAGGTTCCGACTGCCGCCCGCAAGACGGGCGAGATCAAGTCGGTGTCGCCGCGCGCCGCGTCCAGACCGGCCGGTAATGGGATTTGAGCCCGACCGCCGAAAGGATGACGAGCGGGTACTCCGCAGGGAGCCGGTAGCGGAGCGAGCTGACGAACACGAGATGCAGCCCGCAGAAGTAGACGATCGGTCCCACTGCTACGAGAAGCCCCCAGAGGTCCCGGCGCTCGATCCAGATGCCCCAAAGCGCCAAAAGACCGACGGGGAGGAACCAGAGCGCGACCGCCCCGCGCAGCGGCCACGACTGAAACTGGGCGGCATTCGGCCAAGGCTTCCAGTATCGCACGAACTTGGCCCAGGCCAGTTCCAGCGTGCGGCGGGGATTCTCGCGAGCGAACCGCGTCGCCTCGTCCCGGTAGTGCCGGTCGACGTCGTACTCGGACATCCGCGACATCAGGTTCTCCCGGTCGAAGAACGACATCTCGCTGTCGCCGGTCGCGTTCGGATTGAGCCCGTCATAGAGACTCGGTCCGAGCCAGAGGGTCGTCGGGATGTAGTGCCCCGTGACTCGCTCGTTTCGTGCGGCCCAGGGATGCAGAGCGAGGTAGCACCCGGCGATCGACAACACTCCGACCAGGACGGATCGCCACCGCGGTGGCCGGAGCAGGATGACGGCCGAGGCGAAGATCGGCGGCGCCAGAAGCCAGCTTGGCCGGAAGTAGCAGGCGACGCCGGCGAGGAGGCCGATTCCGAGACCCCACGCGGCATCGCGCAGCGGTGACCACTGTTCGTTTCGCGACCGTCGCAGCCAGACCGCCATCATCCACAGGTTGGCCAGCATCGCTGCGGCGAACGGCGTCTCGGAAAGGAAGTCGACGGCGAACCCGGCCAGGGTCGGAGAGAGGGCCGCGAGCGCTCCGGCGATGAGTCCGGTCCGCGCGTCGTAGAGGGTCGTCCCCAACCGGATGACGAACCAGACCGCGAGTGTCGCGACCGCGGCGAGAACAAGCCGCGCCGGCAGCAGGTGGTCGCCGAAGGCCCGGATGCTGAGCGACAGGAGGAACGGAAACCCCGGCATCCGCAGGACGAACCGGGGCGGGGTGTAGATCGAATATTCCTCGCCGCGGGCGAGCTTCTGGCCGAGTTCCCAGTAGCCGTTGGCGTCTCCCTCGATCAGGAAGTCGCGGTGTGCGACCCGCTCGAGGTAGAGGTGCAGGCCGATCGCCAGCGCCACGCGGATGACGAACGCCGCCAGCACGATGCCCCAGGTCCAGCGGCGGACGCGATCCGGCGTCATCGGTGGAGCAGGGGAAGGCGGATTGTCGGCAGCGGTCGTCATGACCGGCGAAGATAGCAGAACGTCGATTCTCGCGTCTTAGTGCGAACTCGCGCGATGTCCGTCAAGCGTCGCCCGGGGGAGCGAATGATGTCGGGCGGCGCAAGGTCGCGGTGGCAATCAGCAACGACACTTCACCGCTACAGGTGAGCTAACGACTGCGGAGGGGGGCAATCAGAAAATAAGGACCACCAAACTTGATGCTGGCCAGTGCGAAGATGACTCCCAGAATCAGGGCGAATGCCCCCCAGTGCGTCAATCGCCATCCCGCTCTGTTTTCGGGTGGAAACGCAAGTCCGGCGGCAATGAGGGCAACGCCGGGTGTCAAAGGCACGATCCATTGCAGGATGAGGACAAGCCCGAACCAAGCCGGGATGTACGACGCCAGAACGAAATGGTCGATCGGGGCTGGGAAGTGATCGTGCATTGCAAGGAAGCCGAGGGGACGATTGCAATTCGGTGGGTGAGCGATTGGCCAGTGGTCGCCATCGATCATGGCCGCTGCTGGCATGCCTGCACCCTTGCTCACTTGGAATGAACTTAGCCGGGACGCCATGCCGCCGGATAGCGCGTTTGTCCGCGATCGGACGCTCGCGGAGACGGGAATGTCTCACTTGGTGAACGCGCCTACCGATCAAGTCGTGGACGCTCTCTGACAATTGTCGATTGGTCTGGAAATCGCCACTCTCCCGGTTTGCCTTGGTTATGTCCTCCCTCGTAC
>JAEYWB010000693.1 GCA_023429275.1 Planctomycetota bacterium | reverse complement strand
GCCAGGTCGGTGGCCAGCTTCTCGCGGTCTTCGGCTTTCGGTTCCCGGAGGCTGCGGTCTTCGGGCTTCGGCTTCGTCTCGTCCGTCAGACGCTGGGCGAGTTCCTTTTCCTTCTCGTCGAGCGCCCGCGCGGCAGTGCGCATCTCCTTTATCTCATTGTTGAAGCCGTCGGAGGCCTTGCGACGGAACTCCTCGCGGAGCTCGTCAAACTGCTGTTCGGCCCGGGTGCCGGAGGCGGCCGCCTGCGTCACCTTCTCCATCTCGAGAGCCTCGGAGGCCCGGCGGACCTGCTCACGGGTCTCTTCGAGCCGCTCGCGCTCGTCGGAGAGCCGCTCGGCATTCTCGGGCTCGTCCAGGCGGGAACGGAGCTCGTCGGTGTCCTGAAGGATCTGTCGCTGCTCCTCCTGAAGCCGCTTCAGCTGCCGACGGAGCTCTTCTTTCTGCTGCTCGGTCTCGGCCGCTTCGAGCGACGCCTGCAACTCCTTGACCCGCTCGTTGAGGTCGTCCTGACGGCGGGCCAGCTCGCGGAGGCGATTGAGGACCTGCCGGTTCTCACGCTCGGCCGCGGTCTCCTGCTGCTGTTCCTGGGCGGTCCGCTCGGTCTCGTAACGGTTCTCTTCCTCCTTGAGGTCCAGCTGATTGATCTGCTGCTGCCGCTGCTGCGATTGCTGCTGGCTCTGCTGCCCTTGTTGCTGTTGTTGCTGCTGCTGACGGATCACCGTGTGCTCGCGCGCCTGCAGCTTGAGCAGCGCCTGGTAGGCCGCCTGCGCCGCCGGAAGAGCGGGGCGGAGCTTGTCGACGCTCTTCTCTCCGTGAGATACGGAGAAATGGGAGCTCGCCTCCGACATGTGCTTCAGGACGTCGACGATCAGCTCCTTCGACTTCTCGTCCTGAAGCCGCTCCGCGAGAGCCTTGGCCTGTTCAATCGCCGTCTCCTGCGAGAGACGGATCTGCTCGACATCCTCCGCGAAGGGGGGCGTCACGCTCGAACCGGTCTCCCGCCGCAGCAACTTCCAGGTCGCGTTGATGATGTCCTTCTGCAGCTTGGCCAGTTCCTCGGCCTGCTGGGCGTTCTGTCCCTGGCCTTGCTGCTGCTGTCGTTGCTGCTGAGCTCCGCCGGGAGGCTGCTGCCCCTGGCGGAAAATCTCATCGAACGGGCGGACCTCGGCGAAATACATGTCGCTCATCGTCCGGCGGACCTGGCCGTCCGGCCCGGTGTCTTCCGCCCACCAGAAGTAGGAGAGGAGCTGGTCCGGCTCAGCCTTGAGCTCCTCGAGCTTCACCTGCGAGGCGATCTCATGCTTCTTCTTCGCCGCCCCGTTCTCCATCAGCAGGAGATCGACCGGCTCCTGTCCCGCGAGCGAATACGTCAGGCCGACTTTCGGAATCCCGAAGTCATCCCAGGCCGTCGCCCGCACGTCCAGCTCCTCCAGGGCCGAGACCTCGAGGTCCCTGCCGGGGAAGACCGGCTTCAGCGTCGGGGGACGGTTCGGGTTCACGTTGATGGTGAACTGCGTCACCTTCTGATTCCTGCGTCCGGCATCATCGACCAGCTCGAGCTTGAGCTTTCGCGAGACCGTGCAGGTCATGGTCGCTTCGTACCGCAGCGGCTCTTCTGCCGAGGGGCTCAGCACAAGCGGCTGCTCGACGGAGTTCTTCGCGGCGTCGACGAGCGTGGCCGAGGCCACGGCCTTGTTGAGGATGCAGCGGAGGGTCAGCTCCGTCCCTTCGACCACCGAGACTGTCCGGACGTCCTGAACCAGCTTTTCGTCGAGGCCCGTGTACTTCGGATAGACGAGCTTCGCATCAGACCGTTCCAGCCGGGGATACTCGAAGACGCGGGCCCGGTAGCTCGGGGAGAGCTGCCCGCCGATTTCGACATGGTACGACAGGTCCTGCTCGACCAGGGGAATCCGCCCGCCGAAGACGGGGTCGTCGAGGCTGGCGGCCATCGGCAGCGTCCCCGCCTCGCCCCCATCGGGCTGAAAATGGAGCGTGGCGGTCGGCGGCATCGTTCCCTGAATCCGCGCCAGGACGAGCAGGCTCGTCCCCTTTTCGACATCGGTGTCACCCGGCTCGACCGTCATCGAGAAGCCATTTCCGGGGAGAAGCTCCTGCAGAGAAGCGGGAACAAGCAGCGCCGCCGCGCCGGGCGGAGGGACGATCTTCGCAACGCCAATGACGGCAACGACGAACAGCAGAAATGTCGCGACATTCGCCAGTGCGGCGAACAGGATCTGCCGCCGCGAGACGATTTCCTGCCACGGGTGACGGCGGGAATGGTCGAGAGCCTGCTGGATGACGCTCGCCTGCAGGAAGCCGTAACGGCCATCGGGGAGATCAGGCCGCAGCTCGATCGCCGCCATGAGGCACTTGCCGAGATCCGGGTAGCGGGATTCGATCTGCCGGGCGAGCCAGATGTCGTCGCGCGATCGCTTCGATGCCCACCAGAGACCGATGGCGGCAAGGAGGCAGGGAGCGAGACAGATGACGGGGATCGCCGAGGGGACCGGCAACGACGCGGCGACGCGGGCGAGGAGGACCAGGGCCCCGAGGGCCGCGGCCGCGAGCCACACGAGGGCGAGGATCTGCCACGTCCGGAGCTGCCGATACCGGGCCGCGACCCGGTCGAGCTGCCAGCGCAAATGGGTCTGCATCATGTGACCGCCTCCTTCAGAGACCCGGCGGGGCCAGTCGGGCCACCACCGGCGTCAGTCGCTCCGGCTGCGCGGCCGGAGTACCAGGTTTCCACAATCACAAAGGCCAGGCAGGCGACGATCAACCATCGCCAGACTTTCTGTCGGCTTTCGAGCTCGATGTCCCGCTGCTGCCGGATCCGTCCGAGACGCTCGGTCCTGGCGACCGAAGTCCCGAGGCGGACGCCGAGCTGCTCGAGCGTCTCGATCGGAAGGGGCGTCGTCTCGCTCTCCTGAGGTGCGACATTGACGGCGAACTGGAGCGTCTCGGTCCCGCCGATCGATCGGTAATGCCCGGGAACGGCCGTCTCGACGAACTGCCTGTCGGCCGCGGCGAGCGTGACCTCCTTCCCGTCGGGCTGACGGAGGAGAGTGGACGACGATCTCTCCGCGGGGAGTGCCACCGGCTCGCCGACGAGGACACCGGCGAGCGGACGGGCCGTGCCGCATGCCTGATCGACGAGGTTGCCGACCAGCGGGACGAACTTCGTCGAGACGGCGAGCTGGCTGTCGTCAGGGCTCCAGCCGCTCGTGAGGGCGACGATCCGCCCCCGACCGAGCGGGCGTTCCAGCGCCCAGGGGGAGCCGTCGTCGAACCTCGCCAGGACGCGGGTCGTCGCACCCGCCTTGAGAGTCACCGGCCGGTGCTGCCAGAAGTGGATCTTCGTGAAGTCGCTGTACCGCGGATTGGCGAACGAGGCGAACAGCGGGTGGGAGAAATCGATCTCGCCGAGGAGGAGGAAATCCCGCTTCGAACGGACCTCCGCCGAAGGCTTTGCGACCTCGACATCGTCGAGGAACGCCGTGACCACCTCGGTCGCCTCGTCTTCCTGGGGAACAAGGACCACCGTGC
>JAEYWB010000641.1 GCA_023429275.1 Planctomycetota bacterium | reverse complement strand
GCCGGTTCCCGTTCGAGACCTGGATCGTCCCGAAGCTGCAGTCGAGCCACTACGAGAACGTGACCCGCCACGCGATCGAAGAGCTCGGTGTCATCCTAAAGCAGACGCTTCAGAAGCTCGAGATCTGCCTCGACGACCCGCCGTACAACTTCGTGCTGCACTCGGCCCCGTTCGACCGCCAGGAACTCCCGCACTACACCTGGCACATCGAGATCTTCCCCCGGCTCTCGGGGATCGCCGGGTTCGAATGGGGGAGCGGATTCTATATCAACTCGGTCCCGCCGGAAGACGCCGCGGCTTCGCTCCGCGACACCTCCGTGGAGCCCTGAACCGGAGCCGCCGCTTTCGAACCCGCATCGATCGTAACGCGGCACTCCGTGCGGTCGAACGGGCGTCCAAGTGAGGACAAATCCGCTTCCTCCCCAGGCGCCGCGTCTCGACAGCCGGGATGAGAAGACCGGCCAGGAGGGCAATCCCCCATCAACCGGCACGCGCCAGCGCCCGGTTCCCGGTCTGCCTGCAACCGATAGAGATCGAACGGCGGGACTGAACCGGACGCTGGCGCGTCCCGCCGGAGGAAATCGGCATCCTTGCTTCGCCTCCCCGCGCCCGTATGCTGAAACGGACGGATCGGCCTCCTCTCTCTCTCGGGTTCCCTTTCTCTCTCCACCGGAAGAACCACCATGTCGACACGCGCCGTGCGATGCCCCGGTTGTCAGTCGGTCCTCAAGGTCAAGGCGGAGCTGACCCGCTTCCGCTGTCCCAAGTGCCAGGGGGCCGTTGATGCCGAAGCTGACGAGATCTCCCCTGGGCTCCCGGCGGTGGCCTCGATCGCCCCGCCCCTTCCAGGCCAGATTGCCAAGGAGGCTCGGCCCGTCCCCACTTCCGCCGCCACGCCTGCCGAGACGCCCGTCGGTGCGTTTCCCTCACTCGAGGTTTCGGGCCCGGACATTGACCCCAAGTCCTGTATCGAGCCGGGGACTGGCCTGTGCGTCGCACTCGGCTACCTGGGCGTCAGCCTGGGAATCCTGGCGCTGGCCCTCTCGACGATGGGGATCGGGCTGATCGGCCTCCTGATCGCGCCGCTCATCAACTGGCTGAACCAGCGCAAAGCCCTCGCCCTCATCCACGGGTCGGGACTGAAGATCGGCCCCGAGCAGTTTCCGGAGATCCATGCGTGCACGGAGGCCCTCTGGGAACGGATCGGAGATGGGGAGTGTCC
Source organism: Planctomycetota bacterium (assembly GCA_023429275.1). Lineage (GTDB taxonomy): Bacteria > Planctomycetota > Planctomycetia > Planctomycetales > Planctomycetaceae > Planctomyces_A. The sequence goes on along the minus strand of JAEYWB010000641.1, from coordinate 8,449 downwards.
CGACGTGTACATCATCGAGGCATCGTTCATGAACGCCTTCGCGGTCAAGCACGGCCGAAAGAACGTGATCCTGCTGACGGACGACATCATCCACGGCTGCATGCGCTCAGGAGACCCGCGGACGCTCGCCTTCATCCTCGGACACGAGCTGGCGCACGCTGTGCTCGGGCACAACGGCTCTCTCCGCTCGACGATCCGTACGACCTACAAGAAGCTCTCCCGGCTGGACGAGTACACCGCCGACCGGGTTGCCATGCGCCTGATGCAGGATCGCCAGACGGCGGTCGAAGGGATCGTGCTGCTGACGGTCGGCCCGCACCTGCTCCCGTACATCAACTATGAAGCTCTCGACGCCCAGGTCTCCGAAGTCCGGGCGAACAAGAACAGCCTCAAGGCCGAGAAGCCCCTGACGCATCCGCTGTTGCTGCACCGCCTCGACCGGGCGCTGAACGACTCGCTCTCGGCGTAATCGTTTTCAGGACCCGGACGGTCGCAATCCGGCGATCGATCAGCGACAGTTTTGGGCTTCCTTCTCGAAGCCCAGAGATCGTCGTGCCCGAGTCCGCCGCCCTGCCTGCTGGCCATCACCTCTTCTCGACCGCTCCCTTTGCGGAGGAGTACCCGTTTCCCGCGCACTCGCTCGACCTCGGCGGCGTCCAGTACCGCTACGTCGATGAGGGACAAGGGGAGCCGCTCCTGTTCGTTCACGGCAACCCGACCTGGAGCTTCGCCTGGCGGAACTTCATCAAGGATCTGTCGCGGGATCATCGCTGCATCGCCGTCGATCACGTCGGCTGCGGACGGTCGGACAAGCCGCTCCACTACCCGTACACCCTCGGGCGGCACATCGACAACCTGGTCGCCCTGATCGACCGGCTCGACCTGCGGAACATCACGCTCTTCGGCCACGACTGGGGGGGATGCATCGGGATGGGGGCGGCTGTCGCGCGGCCCGACCGGTTCCGCCGGTTCTGCCTCATGAACACCGCGGCGTTCCGGTCGAAGCGGATTCCGCTGCGGATCTCCGTCTGCCGGGTCCCGGGTCTCGGGGCGATCGGTGTGCGCGGGATGAACCTGTTCAGCGTCGCCGCCCTGACGATGGCGGTGAGCCACCACGAGAAGATGACTCCCGCGATCAAGGCGGGATATGTCGCCCCCTACGACTCCTGGGCGCACCGGGTCGCGGTCCACGAGTTCGTGAAGGACATTCCGCTGACGCCGTCCCACCGCAGTTACCAGCGGCTCACCGAGGTCGAACAGGGGCTCGCCCAGTTCCGTTCGAAGCCGATGCTCCTCCCCTGGGGAGAAAAGGACTGGTGTTTCACGACGGACTTCCTCGACGAGTGGATCGAGCGGTTTCCGCAGGCGGAAACGTTCCGGCTCCCCGATGCAGGACACTACGTCTTTGAAGACGCCCACGAGCGGATCCTGCCGCGGGTCCGGGAGTGGTTTTCGCGGTCGTGAAGCCCCTTCCATGAGTCAGAGTGAATAGCCCCGAGGGCTTGCCAGCCCTCCGGGCTGACATTCAACGGCGTCGCCGGACCACTACTTGGCGGCTGCCTTGGCGTCGGGCTTCGGGGCGGTCAGGAGAATGATGCTCCCGAGGATCGCGCTTGCGAGAGAGCCCGCGAGGACGCCGATCTTCCCGTCGGCCTCGTAGCGCGGCACTGTTGCGAACGACAGACCGTTCAGGAACAGCGCCATCGTGAATCCGATTCCGGCCAGGAAGGCGCCGCCAAGCAGCAGTCGCCAGGTGACGCCAGTCGGGAGCTTGGTCGCACCGACCTGAATGGTGAGAAAGCTGAACAGGAACACCCCGAGCGGTTTGCCGACCAGCAGTCCGAGCGCGACGCCGATCGCCACGGGATGGCCGAGGCTGGAGAAGTCGAGCGTCACCCCCGCGTTCGCGAGGGCAAAGAGGGGCATGATCAGAAATGACACCCACGGGTGCAGGGCGAGTTCCAGCCGATGGAGCGGAGAGATCGATTCGCGGATGGCGAATTCGATCCGCCGTGTCCGCGCATGCGACTCGCGATCCGGCCCCGCTCCGCCAGTTCCGCCGCCGGTCCGCACGGCGGCCATCGCCTCGGCGACGTGCTCGTCTCCGAGCCATGCCTTTGACGGCGTCAGAAGCCCCAGCAGAACGCCCGCCAAGGTCGGATGAATCCCTCCCTTGAAGAACCCGAACCAGACGACGAGGCCGATCAGGACATAGATCCCGACACGGCGGACACCGATCAGGTTGAACAGGATGGCGACGAGCAACCCTCCCCCCGAGACGGCCAGCCATTGCCACGCGAGGTCGCTGTTGAAAACGAGCGCGATGACAAGCACCGCGCCGAGGTCGTCGACGATCGCCAGCGTCAGCAGCATGATCTTGAGGCCGAACGGAACCCGCGCGCCGAACAGCGAGATGACCCCGACCACAAAGGCGATATCGGTCGCCATCGGGATCGCCCAGCCTTCCTGCGATGGGAGGCCGCGGTGGAGCGCATAGTAGATTCCGGCCGGAACGAGCATCCCCCCGGCGGCCGCGACAATCGGCAGGAGCGCCTTTCGTGGATCGCGCAGCTCCCCAAGGACGAGCTCCCGCTTGATCTCGAGGCCGACGACGAAGAAGAAGATCGTCATCAGGCCGTCGTTAATGAAGTCCTTCAGCGTGTGGCCCCGGTCGACGTAGTCGCCGATCTGGAAGGCGAGCTTCGTCTTCCAGATATTCGCGTACTCGAAGCTCCACTGCGAATTCGCCAGATAGATTGCGACGACGGTCGCGAGCAGCAGGACCACGCCGCTCGCGGCATCCATATGCATGAGCTGCCGCGCGGGAGCCAGCCAGCGGTCGGCGTGGCTTTCCCGGAGACGGACCGGAGGCGAGGAGGTCCCTTTCGTTCCTTTGCCGGGCTGCGACATCATCTCTCCCTGACTTGTCGATTCGTACGCCGTGAGGCGGCTCCCTCGAGGAAGAGCGCTCCTGGCGAAGAACTCCCTTCCCGCGACGGGCTTTTGCTCCCTCATCCCTGGACTCGGCCCGACGCACGCGGGGGCGCGCCGCGCGGAGTCTCGCGAGGGAGATCAGTTTTTTAGCCGCACGAGAGCACCGGTCACAGCCTGCCGGACCCGATCGTCCGAATCCTTTGCCGCTTCCTGCAGGGCCGCCACGACGCGGGGCTCGCTCACGCCGGTATTTCCCAGGGCGTCTGCCGCCAGACGGCGGATCCCCGGGCGGCGGTCCTTCAGGAGGTCCGTGAGCGTCGGGACAGCCCAGGTCGGCGGGGGCGTCCAGTTGGTCAGGGCGACCATGACTCCTCCGTCTCCCGATCTCATCGCCGTCTCGAGTTCCTTCTGTCCCCCCTTGTTGGCCGGGTCGAGCCGGGTCAGCGCAAACGCCGCGGCCCGGCGGACCGGCGTCGCGTCATCCGCCAGCCGGGCTTCGAGCAGCGGGATGACGTCCCCCGTGCCGAACTGTCCGAGGCCGCGGCAGCTCCAGCGGCGGACCTCGGGATCGAGGTCTCCGAGCGCTTCCGTCAGTGCGGCCTGGAACCGATCGTCAGGGGCCTCCTGTTCGGCGATCGCCTGCGCGGCCGCCCGGCGAAGGGCGAGTTCGGGTGATCGGAGCTCCGCCAGCAGCCGATCGGTCGCATTCGATCCGCATCCGCTGCCCGCGGCGAGGAGAACCGCCGCGGCAAGAGGAACGAGCGATCGACGGAGTTCGGAACTTCTCACGGCAGCTCTCCCGCCGAAAGGGCCTCGCCCCCCTCGCGGGTCGTCATCGCGGTGTAGACGCGGACGCTGATCGACTGCGAGACGAACCGCACGCCGCCGTCGCCGAACAGATGGAACGCCCCGCCGGCGTGCTGGCTCGACGGTCCCCATTCCACGTCGGGGTTCTCGTACTTGAAGTAGGGGCGGTAGTTGAGGGCCAGCTCGGGCCCGGCATAGGTCGGGGAGTTCTCTTCGTCGTACCGCATCGCGACGACCGCCATGACGCCCCCGTCCGACCAGACGGCGTGCGTCTCTTCTCGCGTTTCGGTCAGAACCATCGTGTTCGAGAGGCCGTCCTTGACGTCGCCCGTCGCCGTCGACGAGAGCGGGTACATGATGCCGTCCGGAACGAACAGCCCCGTGTTCGCGCCGTAAATGACCCCGGAGGAGGTCGCTCCCAGGGCGACATAGTTCGCGATCGGCAGGCGGGGGCTGAAGCGGGTGTAGTTCTGATGCGAGCTGGTGGCAGGCCCCGAGTAGGAGGGGCACCGGGACACGGCAAGTCTCGTTTCGATGACCGGGCGATTGTCGGGATGAAACGACGAGACGAGCGGATCGAGCTGACGGGAGAGCGTCTGCTGCTCGATCTGCGGCAGGATCATCAGCCACCAGCTGTGCAGGTGCCGGCTCTGCGGGTCGGTGATCCATCCTCCCTGCTCGACGTCGCTCGTGCTCGACGGCGGAAAGCACCTATGCGTCTCGTCGTAAGAGTGGAGGGCGATGCCGAGCTGCTTGAGATTGTTCCGGCACTGCGTCTGCCGCGCCGCCTCACGGGCGTACTGCACCGCCGGGAGCAGCATCGCGACCAGGATCGAGATGATGGCGATGACGACAAGCAGCTCAATCAGCGTAAACCCGGCTCGCCGTGGTCCTGCGGACTCTCGCAGGACAGGACCGCAGACGACCGGCGGATCCTTGGAGCGGGAACGATCGGTCGGCGGAAACCGGCATCGAGCCCGCCACTCCCCGGGGAGTGAACCGGCCGGGTTCTCCGCGCTCTTCTTCGCCATGGGAGACTCGTCGCGAACGCGTGGCCGCTGGAATCGCCGCCGCAGTCATTGAAGAATATCGCGTTGAGACGTCACTGGACAGAACTGGCGGTGCCACCGCGGCCTCGCGCCGGTCCCCGGATCGACGAAATGCCGATCCCGGAATGGGACGACTCGAGCCGTCGCAAGCGGTTCATCACACGGATCTCGATTCATCCGACGATGATCGTCGCCACCCTGGGCCTGGGCCTCATCCTCCTCCTGCCACTCGTGGCCCAGCTTCGAAACGGGCTGTCCGGACCGCCCGTTCCGCAGTCGGTCTGGCGAAGCGGGTCAAGGCTGCGGACGCCGTTGCCGTTCGCTCGGCGACAGGGCGGCGGAAGGACCAGCAAGCTGCCGAAGCTCGATGCCACGTCCGATCGAACGCAGCGATCCTCTTGCGGAGCGAGAGGCGACCCTCGGCGGTTCCACTTCGCGCGGAGCGTGGTCACTCGCCCGTCAGGTCGTTGACGTCGAGTCCCTTCGCCAGGAGGGCGGCGGCGAGTTCGTCCGAGGCGGCACTCATCAGTTCGCCGCTGACGGCAACCTTGTCCTGTTCGCCGGACTTCTTCGTGAAGATGAGGAAGTAGGTCGTGTTCTTCCGGCCGCGGCGGCCGCGTTTGACCTCTTTCGTGTAGTCCACCTTGACGACGTCGTCGAAGCGGACGTTGTGCACGGACGGTGCGAACCAGAGCCCCCAGCGGGTCTCGAGATGCTCCTTGTCGAGCTTCACGTGGTCGCTGAAGAGCATTGGGGCGGCAACGGTGGTTATCACCAGGGCCACCACCGCGGTGACCCAGGCTCCGGCCCCCGACTTTCGAAACAGGATGGCTCCGATCGCCACGGCCAGGCCGACGACGACCACCGATCCGCCGACCCACCTCTCAAACGAGTAGACCGACAGGTCTCCCTGCGTTTCCTTACGGATGCATCCCGACAGGCAGACCGCTCCGAGCAGCAGCGCCATCCGTAGAAGCCGCGAGGCCCCTCGCCGACCGGGGAGTGAAGCCCTCTCCAACTGCACGCCCGACGCCTGACTGGTCATGGTCCGCTCTGTGATTGCCCGTGAACTTGCCCAAGGAACCGCCCTGACGCCTGTGACGCTACACCTTGTTCATCAGGCCAGGCAAGCCCGATTGTCACCGCGGTGATCGGATTGCTCCGCTTCTGACAACGGGAAAGGGAAGTATTCCGCCGCGGCTGGGTTGCTCCCTCCGGCAGACCTCGTCATCGTCTCCGAGAACGGGAGTTTGACTGATGCTGACTGCAGAATCCCGGCAACGGGACTTTCCGACGCTGACCGGACGAGCCTATTTCAACACGGCGGCCGAAGGGATTCCCCCCCTGGCGGTCGGCGAGGCCCTCGCGACCTACTTTGCGCACAAACAGCTTGGAATGGACGGCCGCCCGCCGCATTTCGAGCAGCTCGAGCAGGCCAAGGCCCTGACGGCCGGGTTCTACGGTCTCACGCCGGCTGAGGTCGCGATCTGCTCCTGTTCGTCCGAAGCCTACAACCTGGCGGCGATGGCGCTGCGGCTCAAGGCGGGGGACGAAGTCGTCATCAACGATCTCGACTTCCCCGCCGGCGTGACGCCGTTTCTCCAGCGGGAATCCCCCGCGACCGTGAAAGTCTGGCGTTCTCAGGGGGGCGCCCTGCGGGTCGAAGACCTTGTTCCGCTGCTCTCACCGAAGACCCGGCTCGTCACGACGTCTCTCGTCAGCTTCTTTAACGGCTTCCGGCTGCCGATCGAGGAAGTCCGTGCGGCGGTCCGGCGGCACAGCGAGGCCCTGTTCTCAGTTGACGTCACGCAGGCCCTCGGGCGGATTCCGCTCGATCTGACCGACGTCGACCTGATCGTCAGCTCGACCCACAAGTGGATCCTCGCCTCGCACGGCGGTGGGCTCGTCGGCGTCCCGTCGAAGCGGGCGGCCGAGCTCACGGTCCCGGCCGGCGGCTGGTATCACCTGCAGGACGCGTTCGGGGCGAAGCGGTTCGACGAAGCGGTCAGCCAGCCGGGGGCCGCGAGCTTCGCGGTCGGGATGCCGAACTTCCCGGCGATCTACGCGATTCGGGCCGGTCTCGAGTACATCCGCCAGACCGGAGTCGAGGCGATCGACGCGACGGCCCGCCCGCTCGTCGAGATGCTGTTCCGCGAGCTCTCGAAACTCGACGTCGAGATGCTCACCCCCGCGGGTTACCTGCTGGCGGGGATCGTCGCCTTCCGCCATCCGAAGTCCGATGACATTCACCGCCAGCTGCTGGCGGAGAACATCCACGTCATGAGCCATGCCGGCCGGCTGCGGATCGCGGTTCACGGCTACAACACGGCGGAAGACGTCGAGCGGCTCCTGCGGACGATCAAGTCGGCAACCACGAAGTAGCCGTCTTGCTCCGTGAGACGGGCGAGCGCGGTCTGTCGCGTCATATCGACCACCACGGCCTCGATTCGGGACGACGTCCACTCCGATGGGCGGAGCTCGCCCGGTTCCGCCGCCGCGCGCTGCTCTTCTTGCGGAGCAGGACGGCTTCTCAAGCGGTGGCGAAGTTCTGCAACAGCTTGAGTCCGACCTTCTGACTCTTCTCCGGATGGAACTGCGTCGCGAAAAGATTGCCGCGTGCGATCGCGGCCACGAACTCGCCGCCATGGTCGCTTGTCGCCGCAATGACGCTCTTGTCACTTGGGACGACGTGGTAGCTGTGCACGAAGTAGACCTGCGGATCGGCAGGGAGTCCTTCAAACAGCCGGCAGGGTTTTTCGATCTTCAGGCTGTTCCAGCCCATGTGCGGGATTTTGAGATCGGGCTGCGATTCGAAACGGACCACTTCCCCCGGAACGATCCCAAGCCCCTCGAAACGGCCATCCTCGTAGCTGACGTCGAACAGCAGCTGCAGCCCCAGGCAGATCCCGAGGAACGGCCGGTCGGAGGCGACGTACGCACGAATCGGGTCGCAGAAGCCGAGCCGGTCCAATTCATGAATCGCATCCCGAAACGCCCCGACACCCGGCAGGACCAGCCGCTCGGCCGAGGGGATCCGGGCCGGGTCGGTGCAGATCTCCGCCGCGTGGCCGAGGCTCTCGAAAGCCTTCTGCACGCTGCGAAGGTTGCCCATGCCGTAGTCAATAATCTGAATCATTCGGACGTGTCAGGCGGGAGTCGGGAGACGATGGCAGAGGGTTAAATCCTGCGGACACCGCATCCACACCGGGGTTCGGGGAGCGATGGGGAAAGGATATTCACCACCAGGGCACGAAGACACCAAGAAGGATGCAGAGATGACGAAATCTTGCTGAGTGCCCGCATCAGCAGTGCGTCGACGTGTCTCGGACCGACTGCGAGTGTCTGCTGACCGGCAGATTCGATATCAGATCAGCTTCCGACGCTGCTCCCGGTGCCTTCGTGTCCTGGTGGCGAACTCCATTCACCACATCCGGCAATGGTCAGGCGGCGCCCGTCTCTTCCGTGCCCGGTTCAGCCCCCTCGGCGGAGCCCTCGACCGCAACGCGGGTCCGCGACATTGGGCGACGCATCTCGGCTGCGCCGGGCAGCTCGTCCAGCGAGTGGAGGGCGTAGGCCTCCAGGAACTGCCGCGTCGTCCCGTAGAGATAGGGACGGCCGAGGGAGTCGTCTTCCCCCAGGATGCGGACGAGGCCCCGCTC
>JAEYWB010000572.1 GCA_023429275.1 Planctomycetota bacterium | reverse complement strand
GCTCTCGGGATCCCTCCGGAATAGGTCCAGGGCATCTTCAGGCCAGGCCTCACTGAGGACGGTGGCCGGCCGAGTGACCGAGTGCACGGATGGCGAATGGATCCTCGTTGCTGTAATGCCGAAGGAGACTTCATTAGAAGTCGCCGACGCGTAGGCCATCGTTCCGGCCCGCGAGGGCACGGAAGGTGTCGCCGTCGATGTTGTCGCCAATGAAGCGGACGGAACCGTCGCCAAGGGTCACGTTCACCCCCCCGACATGAAGACTGCGCGGCGCGACGATGTGCTCGCGGTAGCGCGAACCCGTCTCACCGAGGACGGTGCACCGGGCACCGAGCGCCCCGGTCAGCATGGCGTGGCATCGCTCCTGTTCGTCGTTGGCGGTCGTGTTGGGGGTGTAGTAGCCGGTGAACCCGGTCCCTCCGAGCATGTTGATGCGGCCCATCGTTCCCCACGTGTTGAACAATTCCGGGGTGATGATCTCGCTGATCATCATCGTGTTCGTGAGGCCGTCCACGCAGTCGCGAAACGCCACCGAGGAGTCAAACTGGAACAGCCCCCGCCGTCCCGGCGTCAGAATCGAAGCCCGTGTCAGGTCCCGCGCGTCGTAGGTCGTATTGCCGAAGCAAACCGGATAGTTGTGGTTGGCGGAGGCCCAGACGCCCCCCGGCTCGGTGATACTCGGGGTATCGGACGGGCAGAGCGCGCCAGGGATGAACTTGTCACGAAGCAGCTTGTTCGCCGCGCTTCCGTTGATCCGGACATTCTGGTCGAGAGACTCGTAGATGCCGGCCTGGTCGATGAACGGGAGGATGCGGTGGAAATAGCCCCAGCAGTCGCGGTGGTTCGTAAATGTTCCGCCCGCCGTGCTCTGGATCCCCCCCGGCGGCAGGACCCCGTGTGTCTCCGAGTAGTTGTGCATTGCGACGCCGAGCTGCTTCAGGTTGTTGACGCAGCTGGCCCGGCGGGCCGCTTCACGGGCCTGCTGGACGGCCGGAAGCAGAATGGCGACAAGCACGGCGATAATTGCGATGACGACCAGAAGCTCGATCAACGTAAAGCCGCAACGGCCCGACCGATTGGACAATTTCATGATTTCACTCGTACGACGGGAAACGCGGATAGATCGGATGAGAGAGGAGACGGGCAGTGTTCTGCGAACGGCAAGATTTGAGATAACGCAGGTCACGCTTGAACCTGGCCAGGCGCAAGCGGCTTCAAAATCCTGAACGTTTGCACTAGCCATGGCGGCAGCGCTGCGCACCGCGACCGCAAACCTGGGGTCCCCATTTGAGACAGCAGGTTGAAAACCGGGGGGATGAGATCCAAAGATATGCCGCGCCTCAGGTGGCGAGGCTGGCCTGTTTCTGCGACCTCTTGTCGCGTTTCCCGACCCGCATGTGAATGCGAGCCGCCACCGGATTCCGACTCAGGAATCCCTGACGAAGGGAGCGGGGAATCGTCTTCGTCTGATCTTCATTCTACGCCGGCCGGGCCCGGCATCTAGCGGAGTTCAGTGCCTGTCCGTTACGATCGTTCATATTCTGATTACGAAGCTTTTCAGTTCGAGACAGTTGGGCGCGCGGGACGGAGAGTTTCATGAACGCTTACCGGCCTCGAGTTGCGGTCCTTGTCGAGACATCGCTTGCCTACGGCCGCGAGATCCATGAGGGGATTGCGGAGTTCGTCCGGGCCCATTCCCCCTGGTCGATTTACGTTGAGCAGCGAGAGCTCGAGGCCGAACCGCCTCCCTGGCTCACCCGCCGGATCTGGGACGGAATCATCGTCCGCCCGACGACGGCGCAGCTCGTCCGGACCTTCAGGCGGCTCAAGATCCCTGCAGTCGATCTGAATGACCGCAAGGCGGGGTTCGGAATTCCGCGGATCCGGTCCGACGACGAGGCGATCGGCCGACTCGCCGCAGAGCACCTGCTCGAGCGCGGGTTCCGCAGTTTCGGGTTCTGCGGGTTCAAGGGGGAGGACTGGGCTGAACGTCGCCGGACAGGCTTCGCCGCGGCCCTGGCGGAGCACGGCCACTCCTGCGCCGTTTACGAGTCCTACTGGCGGGGGAGCCGCGCTCTGCGCTGGGACACTGACCAGGACGGCATCTGTGCCTGGCTCAGTTCTCTCCCGCGGCCCCTCGGCGTCGCGAGCTGCAATGACGCCCGGGGTCAGCACATGCTCGAATCCTGTCGCCGGCTCAATCTCGCTGTTCCCGAAAGCGTCGCCGTCATCGGCGTCGACAACGAGGAACAGCTCTGCCGGCTGTGCGATCCCCCGCTCTCCAGTGTCGTCCCCGACGCCCGCCGTGTTGGCTTCGCTGCGGCGGAACTCCTGCAGCAGATGATGTCTGGCCAGCATCCCTCTCAGATGGAAACCGTCGTTCCGCCGACCGGAATCATCACCCGCCAGTCGAGCGACATCCTGGCGATCGACGACCCCAAGCTGGCGGCGGCGATCCGGTACATCCGTGAGAACGCCTGCCACGGGATCAAGGTCGAAGATGTCCTGCGGCAGGTCCCGATCTCCCGGTCGCTTCTCGAACTGCGCTTCCGCGAGCAGATCGGCCGCTCGCCCCATGCGGAGATCCGCGAGATCCAGCTTCGCCGCGCCCGGCAGCTCCTTCAGGAAACAGAGCTTCCTCTCAAGCGGGTTGTGCAGCTGACCGGCTTCTCGCGGGTCGAATACTTCAACTACTTCTTCAAACAGGCGATGGGCCAGACCCCCGGCGATTACCGCCGTGCCCAGCGAAAGAGTCCGAGACCCCACGGCGCTCCGTGAACCGGATTGGACTGGGATCTCTGCGATGCCCCCGCCTCACGCGCGCTCGCTGTTCAATGAGGCCAACGTCATTCACGGGCCCGGATGCCCGGAATGAGAGGCGGTCCATTTGTGACCGACGTCCTCGCGGCCCGCCTTTCAATTCATGGCGGAGACGAGAGGAAAGTCGAACTTGTTCTCGCCGCGCGATACCGGGAGAGTCCGTGTTCGCACGGAGTTGCTGAAGCAGAAGCTCGAAACCTACAGCAGCCCCGGGATCGGCCGATTTTCCGCGAACAGCCGCACCAGGTCGGCGGGGAGATCGGATCGCAGACGCATCTGCGGGACGTCGAACGCCACTTCACCGATCGTCGCCAGGAGATTTGCGATCGTGACCCGCTCAGACAGCGGCTCCGCGGCATCGCGTGTCGACTGGCCGATGATCTTCCCCATCGACAGACCGCCGCCACTGAGGAGAAGCGGCGCGAGGTTTCCCCAGTGGTCGCGGCCGCCGCGGCTGTTCATTCGCGGGCTTCGCCCCATTTCGCCGCAGCAGACCAGGAGGACCTTGTCCGACAGGCCACGCTCGTGCAGGTCTTCAATAAAGGTGCTGACCGCGTGGTCGAACGGATGTCCGCAGTACCGCATCCCCTCCTCGACGCCGGCGTTGTTCGAGTCGGCATGGTTGTCCCACACGAAGTTGGTGGTGACGGTGATGAACCCCACCCCCGACTCGCACAGCCGCCGCGCGAGGAGCATCAGCCGCCCCAGCGTCTTGACGTGCGAGACATACGATGCGTGATTGTTCCACTGGCGGCTGATCTGATCCGCCGTCATGAGTGGCGCGGTGTCGTACCGCGCGATCATCCGGGGGTCTTCCTTCGAGAGATTGAACGCGTCGGCGACGTTGCTGAGGATCGTCGACGCGGCCTGGGCCTGGAACTTGTCCATTCCGACGAGCGCTCCGGCGTCGACCTCGCGATTGATGCGGTCGAGCTGCTGACGAAGCCACTGCCGGTCGGTAAACCGGTCCTGCGGAAGATTGAGCCGCATGTTGTCATTGAGCGGCCCGCTGCCGGGAAGGAAGGGGGTATAGGCGCTCCCGAGGAT
>JAEYWB010000557.1 GCA_023429275.1 Planctomycetota bacterium | reverse complement strand
CCCGGTTGACCGCGGACGAACGCCGCGGCTCGTTCCTGGTACTCGGCGTCGTCTGCCTCGTGGCCACGATGGCGTTCGTCGCCTTCTCGGCCGACCTCGGCTACATCTCCGTCACCCGGAACCGGATGCAGAACGGCGTCGACGCCGCAGCCCTGGCGGCCGCGCTCGAAATCACGCACGCCGTGCAGACCGCCGGTCCGAACGTCCAGGACGTGACCGCCTACGCCATGCAGCAGGCCCGGCTGAAGGCGGCCGAGATCGCCGAACTCAACGGGATCTTTGTCGATCCTGACGAAGACGTGGAGTTCGGTCTTCGGAGCCGGAATGCGCAGACAGGCGCTTACTCAATCGCCTGGGGTTCGACTCCCGCCAACACGGTCCGCGTTCACGCCCGCCGGGACAATGACGATCAGTCTCTCCCGGATGGGCGCCTTCCGTTGTTCTTCGCGCCGGTATTCGGCAAGGAGACCCAGGACCTGCGGACATCGGCCACCGCTTACGTCGAAGCCCGCGACATCGTCGCCGTCCTCGACTACTCGGGGTCGATGAACGACGACAGCTGCTACGCCTCGCTGAACCTGCGGGACCGGGCAACGCTCGATGCCAACATGGTCGACATCTGGAACAAGCTGGACGAGGTCCGCGATTTCGGTTCGATGACGGCGGAGCCGGACTGGGCCCGCCAGACCGTTTCCAGCAAGGGGCAGACGGGAACCTGCGAGTTCCGGAACACCCAGGTCTACATCAGCAATCTCAACCGTCCGATGAACCAGATCACGCTGACCTTCAGCGACGGATCGACGGAGCAGAAGACCGCGTCCGGAACGAGCGGCACGTTCCAGCGGTCCTACTCGCTCAAGACCATCACCGACGTGACGCTGCGTGTCCCCTACCCCGGCAACGGGACCGAGCAGAGCCGCAACGGCTCGAGCGGCACGCGGGAAGTCGACGTGACCTTCGACCACCCGAGCTACCGGGTCGAGGCTTCGCACACCATCACGCAGATCACGCTGAACTACTACGGTGGCGGCTCCTATACGCAGAACTTCTCCTCGGGCCGGGATAAGACCGTCACCGGAAACGGGACGTACGTTTCGAGCGTGACCACCAAGCTCGGCAGCTACACGATCACGGTCAACAACCCGAACGGAACGACGCCGCCGAACTCGAACGCGTACCTCACCTTCGCCAGCGACGCTGCCGCCAAGGCGACCTTCGGTTGGAACAACATCGCCTGGCCCTACGCCGCAGGAAGCTGGGACGCCTTCATCACCTTCTGCCAGACCGACAACACGATCAACAACGCCGGGTACCGGCACAAGTACGGTGGCAAGTGCCTCGTCGACTACCTGCTGCGGAAGGACTTCACGTTCGCACAGTGCGAAGACCTGTGGCGCACTCCGCACTACCCGTTCCACTCGGTGAAGCAGGGAGCCCAGCTTCTGGCGAGCTTCGTCGAGGACCTCGGCTTCGGGGACGAACTGGGCTTCGTCTGCTATGCCACGACCGCGGTTGATGAAACCGCTCTGAACTACGACGGCTACAACATCAACGTCGCCCAGAACCCGATCTGTGCCGAGTTCGGCAACCTGCGGCAGATTATCGGCCACCGCCAGGCCGGCCACTACACGAACACGACGAACATCGGGGACGGCCTCTACCGCGGCAAGCTGATGCTCGATAGCTCCAAGCGCCCGGGGACCCGGCCGACGATCGTCCTGATGACCGACGGTCTCGCGAACCAGAATCCGAGTTTCACGATGCCGCAGAGCTGGAACTGGAACACATTGTTCGACTACGACGGCGACGGCGTGGCCGACTACTCGACATCGAACAACTCGGCGAGTTACGCCCTGCTGAAGGCCAAGGAGGCGGTCGACGCCGGCTATACGATCCACTGCCTGACGGTGGGGATCGGGTCCGATCAGGAGCTGATGACCGCGATCGCCTGGCTTGGTCGCGGAATCTACATCCACGTTCCGGGCAACCAGAGCGTGGCGGATATGGAGGCGGACGTCCTCGCGGCGTTCAACCGGATCGCGGCCTTCGTTCCCCCGGCCCGCCTCGTGGCCGAGTAGGACCTTCACGCGACGTCCGCGGAGGTGCTTCGTCACCTCCGTGCCCCCCCGGGAGACAGGGATCCTTCAATGGGTCTCTGTCTCCCTCGGTTTTTGTCGTCCCCATTCTGTTCTGCAGATGCGCATCGGTGGACGGCAGGAGCGAGCCGCAGGACAAAGTCGTTTCGCCGCGACACGCCAGCGGAGCGCGGCCTCGGGAACGTTAATCGGGCTGGAGGAGCGCCGGACCGGAGCTGCGGACACAGAGGGCTACAGAACCGGCGAGAAGAGCCGCGCGATGTTCTCGAAGAAGATCTTCCGCTTCGGGACACGGAGTCGTTCCTCGAGCGTGATCCGGTGCGAGTACTCGATGTCCCGCGCGAACTGGCGGTTGAGCTCCGACACCGATGCCTCGCCGTAAAGCGCCAGGCCGATCTCGGAGTTCAGCAGCAGGCTGCGGGCGTCGAAGTTCGGCGAGCCGACGAATGACCAGTCGTCGTCGATCGTGAGCGTCTTCGCGTGCATCATCCCGCGCTTGTACTCGTAGACCTTCACCCCGGCGTGCAGCAGCGTGTCGTAGTACGACCGCGCCGCCAGGATCGTAATGATGTGGGCCGCCTTGCCCGGCGCGAGGATCTCGACATCGACCCCGCGCAGCGCCGCCGTCGAAAGCGCCGTCACCAGCGCCGGCGTCGGCACGAAGTAAGAGGTCGCCAGGCGGATCCGCTTCTGGGCGCAATTGATCGCGGCGAACATCACCGCGTGGAACGTCGGGTCCTCGCTGTCCGGGCCTCCCTGCACCACCTGGGCGAGCGTTTCCCCCGTCATCAGCGGGGCCGGGTAGCACTCGGGAGTCGTGATCTCCTTGTTCGCGGCGTAGTACCAGTCCTCGCCGAAGACGTGCTCGAGCTGGAGGACGGTCGGCCCCTGGACCTGCAGGTGCGTGTCGCGCCAGCGGCCGAACGATTTGTCCCGGCCGAGGTGCTCATCCCCGATGTTCATCCCGCCGGTCAGTCCGAGCAGGCTGTCGACGACGACGAGCTTTCGGTGATTCCGCAGGTTGAACGACCACCGCTCCCGGAACGACAGACCGGGAAGGAACGAAGCGACCTCGATGCCGGCATCGAGCATCGGCTGCAGGAACGCCCGATGAAGCCGCATCGAACCGATCTGGTCGTAAAGGAAGCGGACCTTCACTCCCGCCTTCGCCCGCTCGATGAGCGCGTCCCGCAGCCGCTGCCCGGTCTCATCCGGCTGCCAGATGTAGAACTCGATGTGGATCGTCCTTTCCGCCCCCTGGATCGCCTCCTCGATGCGGCGGGTGATGATGTTCGTGTCGTCGAGGATCTCGATGGTGTTCCCCCGCGTCAGCCCAGGGCACTCGAGGCTTTCGAGGAGCTGGATCATCTGACGCTGCGTCGGCGTAAAGTCGTCGGGCGTCGGGATCTCGTACCGCTCGATATTCGACAGGACGCGCGAAAGCCGCTCGCGAACGGTCTTCTGGCGGTGCCGCTTGCGGCGCTCGACCCGGTTGATCCCGAAGAAGAGGTACAGCACCCCCCCGAAGTACGGCAGGAGAACGATCGCGAGGATCCAGGCGATCGTCGAAACCGGGTGCTCCTTCTTGTTGAGCACGACCCAGCGGACGAGGATCAGCGTGACCAGGTAACCGAGGATCAGGCCTGCGAGCGTCAGCGGACTCGGCATCAGGGGAGATCGCTCCGTTGGGAAAGTGTGGGGAGCCGAAGGGTAGGCTCCGTCAGGGAAACTGGCATCCCCGATCTGAACGGGAATCAGCCGATTCCGCCGGGCCTGTCATGCTACAGCTTGCCGAAGGCGAATCCGTCGACAATCAACACCGCCGCGAGGCTGGCGAACATTTGCGTCACGAGCAGCCAGGTCCACTCGGAACGAACCCGTTCCGGATCGTGACGCTCGTCAGCCTGAGCGAGAGCCGCGGTCGCGAGAACCGGCCAGCCGAGCAGGAAACACCAGAGGCGGGCCGCCTCTCCCATGTTCTTGCCGCTGAGCCACAGGATGCCCCACACG
>JAEYWB010000544.1 GCA_023429275.1 Planctomycetota bacterium | reverse complement strand
GCCGGGCCGCGAGGCCCGAGCCGTCCGCCTTGTGGAGAAGCACTTCGTGGAACCCGGCGACAGCGAGGAGCTGCCCGTCCGGCGAGTAATCGAGCGAGGTGATGACAGGCAGACGGCTGTAGACGGGAGGATGCTCGACGTCGTACCGCTGCACCGCGTTGGACGGGGTGTCGTCGACGGCCCCCTGGGCAATCCACTTCCGAATGAGCTCGAGATCGCTGCCGGCAAGCGGCGGCTTTCCTTTCGGCATCTCCGCCTTGCCTTCGACCGGGGTGATGGTCTTCAGCAGATGGCTCTCGTCCGGCTTTCCCGGAACGATCGCCTTCTCGCCGCTTTCCCCGGCGCCGGTCAGCCTGTCGAACGCGGTCATCACATACTGACCGCTCGCTTTGGCCGGCTGATGGCAGCCCTGGCAATTCGCCTGAAAGAGAGGGCGAATCTGCTTGTGAAAGCTGACCTTGTCGGCAGGCTCTTCCGCTAAGGCGGCCGTAAGACAAGAGAGCAGGCACACCGCCCCGATGGCGGAGAAACGACAAGACGACATCGGCGGGACCTCACGCAACCAGCGAGGGCGAAGTGGTGGGGGTCGTGGACTCCGGCAATATATCCACAACCTCCGATGCTACGGTAGCCGCGCCGACGTTTTCAACTGCTCAGGCGAGAATCTTCTTTGTCGCCCGCGTTCCAAACGGGGTGAGACTCGACAGAGGGTTCAAACCGGCATGTCTTCGAACAGCGTCCTTATTCTCTTTCGAGTGCAAGCGTCGGTGGCTTACTTAGGGGGCAAGGTCGCCCTTTGCGCTATCTCATTGCTTCTTGAAACCACTTTATCTACCAGACCGGGGGCCGACCCTGGCCGCTGATCGCTCATCGAGACGGGGGTCTCTTCGACCACGGGCCGAAATGTGCCCCTCGACCTCCCGCTGAAGTCGATCGTAAACATATACCCGAGTGCGACTTATGCATCGTTGACAACATCTTCGTCTTGTCGCGGCATGCCGGTTGCGATGCCCGTTCTCCGTTCCGGCCCGGTGAACTCGAGCATCGGCCGGAACGATCGAACCAACGAGGAGGGGTGAAGCCACCGCGTGGTGCGACTCGTCATCCCTCTCCGGACCCCCAACATACTCGGGAGCCAGATCATGTTGTCCTGGGCACTGACCTTTCTGATTATCGCGTTGATCGCTGCCGTCCTCGGATTTGGCGGCTTGGCGGGAACGGCATCGTGGGCCGCACAGGTCTGCTTCGTCGTCTTCCTGATTCTCTTCGTGATTTCCGCCGTGACCGGGCGAAGCACCCCCAGGGTGTAGCCCGGTCCGTTCAGGAGTGTGTGGGCAGGAGGCTCATCCGTTGAGACCAAGAGATTTCAGCCGAGGAACTTCTCCTGCCTTGGATCGCCGTGGGAACGTGAACGTCGGCGGGCTCAGGCCCGCGGGGGACGGCAGCGACGGCCAGCCTCGCCTCAAACATTACGAATTCCGACTCCCGCCGCTCTTTTGAGCGTCCGGGAGTTTTTGCGTGGAGTCACTCATGATCCGGCCATCTGATCTGCGGTCGAACTTCCCGTCCGAGGCGGACGCTGTCCCCAGTGTCGAAATCCGCGACACGGAGGCTGGCCGGAAGACACGCCGGTCCGATACGGTCG
The DNA here is from genome assembly GCA_023429275.1 of Planctomycetota bacterium. Lineage (GTDB taxonomy): Bacteria > Planctomycetota > Planctomycetia > Planctomycetales > Planctomycetaceae > Planctomyces_A. Next base: position 5,269 of record JAEYWB010000544.1, on the reverse strand, counting down.
TTCCAACGGAAACTGTTCCGCGACCACATGCCATGTCAGCCTCCCACATCTCTCCCGTCGCCTTGATCGACCGTGCCGGAGCCCTCAGCCGGATGGGGAACGATCTCGAGCTTCTGCAGGACATGGCCACGATGTTCATCCGGGACGTCCCGCGCCTCTTGACCACCCTGCGGGACGCGCTGGCGATCGGGGATGCCGACGAAGCGGCCCGCGCGGCGCACAGCATCAAAGGGCTCGCCGCCAACTTCGGTGCCGCTCCCTGTGTCGCCGCGGCGCTCGCGATCGAGAGTCCGGCAAAGGCCGGCCAGCTCGGAAGCCTGGCTGGCCCACAGAGCCGGCTTGCCGAGCAGGTGGAACTTCTCTGCGGTGCTCTCCAGCGGGAAGTGCTCTCGTAAACAACGGCATTCGCTGCGGGCTGAGACGCTTCACGCCTCTCAATGTCCCCGGTGCGGAGACTTCGCCTACCTGTCGAAGTTGGCCCGCTTTCTATCAAGAACGGGAAATCCGGCTCGTTCTGCTCCGAATCCGCACACTTCGGGGCCAGCTGGTTAAGGAACTGGTATCTGACCGCGTTGACAGCAAACGAGGCAGGGCATAGGGTTTTTCTCTCGCTTTTGAAGTCCCACCGAGTCTCCCCAGTCCGCCTCCGAGTCGACGCCTCGCCAGGATGTCGCCTGGATGGTCCCGCCAATCCAAGGTTCCGCCCGAATGAAGGTCGCGTCACTGCGCCGCGCTGGTCGCGGTTTTACCCTTATTGAGCTGCTGGTCGTCATTGCGATCATCGCCGTCCTCGTGGCGATCCTGCTTCCTGCTGTGCAACAAGCCCGCGAAGCGGCCCGTCGCGCCCAGTGCCAGAACAACCTGAAGCAGCTGGGCATCGCGCTCCATAGCTACAACGAAACACATGGCGTCTTCCCTCGTGGAAACTACGAGCGGTTCGACGCCGCGGCCTATGGCTACGGGAACTACTCCTACAACGCCTTCTCGGCCCACGCGATGCTGCTGCCATTCCTCGACCAGGCGGGGCTCTACACCAAGTTCGACTTCAGCCGCGCTCCGAACGAAGGAACGAACGACACCGTCAAGCGGACGGTCGTTCCGGGATTCCTCTGTCCCTCCGATGTTCGGATGATTCCGAACGGCGGCGGTTACAACAACGGCCCCGGCAACAGCTACGTTCTTTCGGCCGGCCCCAGCATGTACTGGTTCGGCTTTGCTCCCGCGGCCGTGACGACCACGATCCCGAACCTGGCGGATCAGGTCGGAATGTTCAATTACCGCCGGACGGTGTCGATGCGAGACCTGTCGGACGGTTCGTCGAACGTGATCGCCGCGTCTGAACTCATCATGGGAGACGGCGAGACGAGCACTACCGCCATCTCGATTGGCGACACACTCCGAGGCGTCGGAACCGGAGGGGCTCCGGCCTCCTTCCCGTCGGTCGCTCAGGTCAACACCTGGGCCAACCTGTGTCGCGCCGCAAAGGCCGCTCCGTCGACCGCGGCCCGGGGTGACACCGGTTCGAACTGGGCCTACGGCAACATCGGTCTGACGGTGTTCAACACCATTACGACGCCGAACTCCGATGCTCCGAACTGCATCAGCTGCACATCCTGCGGCACGAATGACGGGCAGGGGCTCTTCCCGGCCCGCAGCCGTCACACCGGGGGGGTCAACGTCCTGTTCGGCGATGGCCGGATCGACTTCGTCGGCGCCTCGGTCGACAACCTCACCTGGATGCGACTCGGTGGAATCGGCGACGGAGCGATCGTCCGCGACTTCTAAGTCGAGAAGCCCATCGGTTTGAATCGCATGCCGCGACACTCCCGTCGCGGCATGTTCCTTTCCGGGCGGCCCCTCTTCGGGTGGCCGTCTTGAAGTCTCGGGATCCTCTCGCAGGATCGAGTTTTCGTCTCTCCCCCGCGCTCCCCGCTCTGCCCGGTCCGGTCTCATGAAACGCACGCCTCTCTTCGGACTTCTCCTCTCGGCGGCCCTCGTCGGATGCGGCGGCCCGCCGCCGGACAAGGTCGATGAGCCTCGCTCCGCCGGGCAGCTCGTGACGAATCTCAAGGCGGACCTGGAAGCGGCCGCGAAGTTCGGTGAAGGGGGAAGCGGTCTCGACTCGATCCGCTCCGCGTTCAACGACCTGAAGACTCAGGATCCCGCGAAGGCCAAGACGGTCGAGAAAGACATCGAGGCCCTGCTGAAGGCCACCAAGCCGGAAGACCGGAAGAAGCACGCGGCCGCCGCCGCGGCGGCTCTGTAGCGGCCAGGAGGCGATTCTGCGGTCCGTCAGGCGACTTTCGGACCGATCTTCCTGGCTCCCCCCTTGGCGTGCCGCGCCTTGAGGTCGAACAGACCGAAGATTTCGCCAGCATTCATGCTGAGCTGCGCGTTCTCGTTGTCCCCTTCGCCGAGGACGCGGCGGAACATCTCCCGCTTTTCATTGAGAACCTTGTCGATCCGCTCTTCGATCGTGTCCTTGCAGATGAACTTCGACACGATCACCTGGCTCTTGCAGCCGATGCGGTGTGCGCGGTTGATCGCCTGGTCTTCGACGGCCGGGTTCCACCAGCGGTCATAGAGGAAGACGTAGCCGGCGAACTGCAGGTTGAGGCCGACGGCGCCGGTCCCGTAGCTCATCAGGAGCAGGTGGCTCTTCGGATCGTGCTTGAACTTGTCGAGGATCGGCTCGCGCTGCTTCGTCGGGATCCCGCCGTGGTAGACAAGGCAGCCGTAGTCCCGCGTCCGGGCCTCCAGCCAGTCGATCGTCTTGGTCCACTGGCTGAAGAGGATCGCCTTGCCACCGGAGGCCGAGATTTCTTCCATGTCGGCGCACAGTCGCTCGAGCTTGGCCGACTCGAGCGTGAGCGGGTCGTAATTGCAGATCTGCTTGAGACGCAGGACGAGCTCGAAGACGTTCTGGATCGCGACCTGCTCCCCCATCTCGTTGAGGTGCATGATCCCGTCTTTTTCGGCCTGGTCGTAGGCGATGCGCTGCGCCGGCGCGAGCTCGATGTACTCGTCCCGGTCGAGCCGGGGGGGCATGTCCTTCATGACGAGGTCTTTGGTCCGCCGGAGGATGTACTCCTTGCTGAGCCGCGACAGCTGACGGATATCAGGCTGGGCATTCGGCGGCACGACCCCCATGAACTCGAAGAGTGAGACCATCTCCTCGGGGCGGTTCTCGATCGGCGTCCCGGTGAGGCACAGGCTGCGGCGGCGGGGGATCTCGCGGATGATCGTCGCCGTCAGCCCCTCGCGGTTCTTGATCTTCTGGGCTTCATCGAGAACCACCAGATCGAACTTGGGGAGGGCGGCCCGCATGTCGGAGACGTCCGCTCCGCCGACGGCGGCCACGCCCCGCTTCCGCCCCAGCCCATCGACGTCGCCGGCGATATCCGCCAGCCCCCCGAGAACTCCGCCGCGAGCTTCGAGCATCATCTGCTGGAAGTCCCGAACGACGAGTTCATAGTTCGCGAGAAGAACAAACGATCCGGGCATCTTCCAGATCATTCCCCGCCGCGCGCCATCCCCTTCGATCGTCGTCACGGGGATCTCTTCGGCCCAGGTCTTGAACTCCCGCTGCCAGTTGGGGATGAGCGGCTTCGGGCAGACCATGAGGACGCGCCGCACCTGGCCGCTCCGCAGCAGCAGCCGGAGCGCCGTGATCGTCTGCATCGTCTTGCCGAGGCCCATCTCGTCGGCGAGCAGCGCCGCCTTCTGGGCGAACAGCCATGCGATCCCTTCGTACTGATACTGGAAGGGCTCGAACGGCATGATCAGCTCCTGCCCGCGGAGCCATGATTCGAGCGGCGGCTGGAGGACGTAGAAGAGCCGGTCTTCCAGCGAGAGGGCGTCGGCCGGGGGCTTGATCTTCGTGGGCTTCTTCGGCGGCTCGCCCGCAGCCGCTTCGGCTTCCGGCGCTTCCTTCTTCGGAGCGATCGAAATCAGCTCCTTCTTCTCCTTTTCGTCGTCCTTCTTCACCGGCAGGAACTCCATGCCGGCGGGGAAGGTGAGCCCGAAGGTCTTGATCTTCGGCCAGAACGGCTTCCAGCTCGGGACGTAGCCCGTCTTGTCGAGCAGGCCGAGCGCGTGAGCGTCCGGAGAGGGGACGCGGCGCAGGGCGGAATTCATGCCGGAGATCAGGATGTCGGGCGAACCGACGCCGACCGAGACGTTCGACACGCCGATCTCGCTCCGGCCCGCTCCATCGACCTCACGACCGTCCTGCGACATGACTCATCCCCTTCCCTGGTCCGCTCGATCGATCGTCTCCCGACGACCGGTTCCTGGCCTCGACTGCTCAGGCGGCGGAGGCCGCCTTGAGGGTCTCCTCGAGGGCGTCACGGACGCGGGCAATCGGCTCGCGGAGGTCGCACTCGGCCACGAGGATCTTCCCGGCCTCCTTCAGCGCGGCGACATCTTCCTCCGCGTGCTCGTCATGGAGCCGGAGCCACTGCTGGCCAAGCCGGACAGGAGTCTGGGCCGACTCCTTCTCGCAGGCGAGAGCGACCGGGATCGAGAGGTGAGGACGAAGCGAAAGGAAATCGGCGTCGGCAACGACGATCGCCTGGGGTTTGACGGTCAGCCGCTCGAACAGCGTCTTGCCGATCAGGTCACTCAGGAGGAACGGCCGCAGCGTCGGGCCGTAGAGGATCTCCTGAGTGCGATTGGGACGGACCGGGGTCGTGCACTGGAACTCGAGGGGACGGCCCAGCTGGTTGGTCACCAGCAGGCCACCGACGTATCCGGTGCTCGGGAGTTCGACGACGCTCAGAAATCCGAGATGGAACTTCTGACCACTCGACGCCATGGACGACCGTCCTTGCTCGGAAGAATTCAGCGGGTTTCGATACGAGACCGTCTCGCGCGGTTCCACCCCGACGTGATCTCGCAGGGGGGTAGATCGGAGAGAATGAGAAGAGACTTGAGACTCTTCCGCGGGCGCCGCGCTCGCCGACTTTGCGTCATAAGTGGCGGCGTGCCATGGCTTCCGGAAACGTCCTCTCGCGCCGGTTCTGCGAGGTACAGCGGCAATGGCGAATGCTGCGCCCGCGATCATTCCGCGGGCTCTGCCGGTCGGGACCGTTATCGAGTTTTCCTTCAAGTTCGCAGCGGCGAACGCGGGCGACAGGAAGGGATGCGGATGTTCACCACCAAGTCATCATGTGGAGAGCGAGCAGCGAAAAAAAGAAGGCCAGTACACTCGCCGGTTCAATTGTGTGTTACCCGAACTCAACGAGGACTGGCCATGGGCAAGGTTATC
>JAEYWB010000516.1 GCA_023429275.1 Planctomycetota bacterium | reverse complement strand
CATCAAGGTCGCGGCGGACGGTGTCGAGCTTGCCGATGAGACTCCGGCGGTTCTCGAGCCGCGACAGGTCGACGCGGCCAGGGAGCTTGAGGTTGCGGACCTGGAAGCCGTCGCTGTTCGGGTCGCTGTCGGGAGCGAAGGGATTGAACGACGCCCCGAGGTAGGCCGACTTGCCGAGATTCAGCATCCGTGGCAGGTTGACGTACGCGGGAAGCTCGGGGGAGTTGGCCCCCCGGAGGCGGGCGACGATCGAGCCGCAGGCGGGGTAGACGTTGTTGTCGACCTCGATCGTCGGCTGCCATCCGGTGAGCATCCACTGCGAGCCCATCCCGTGGCCGGCATTCGTGTGGAAGGCCGACCGGACGATCGACAGCTTGTCCATCACCTGCGACTGGTAGGGGAGATGCTCGCCGATCACGATCCCGCCGACATTGGTCGGGATCGGCCGGAACTCACCGCGGTACTCGGCCGGCGCGGCGGGCTTGAGGTCGTACATGTCGATGTGGCTCGGCCCGCCCGCCTGCCAGATCTGGATGACCGCTTTCTTCGGACGGGCGCCGGCTCCGGAGACTCCTTCAGCCGCGGCGGACCGGGCCCAGCTGGCCATCGAAACGCCGCCGAGGGCGAGCGAGCCGACACGAAGGAGGCTCCGCCGGCTCACGCCGTCGCAGGTCCGGGAAGAGGACGCACTCAGGGGAATGTCGATCATGGTGGCGTTGAGCGTTGAGCGTTCAGGGTCGAGCGTTGAGCGTGAGGCCGAGCCGGTTGAGCGGTCTGTCTGACGCTCAACGCTCAACTCTGAACGCTCAACACTCCTCAATGATTGAAGCTGAACTCACGCGAGTTCAGCAGCGTCCACAACAGGTCTTCGGCCCCCTTCCGCTTGTCGGCGGCCGAACGGAGGTAGTCGAGGGCGGTGGTCCGCTCGTCCGGTGTCGGGCGGCGGCTGAAGGCGGCGAGGTGCAGGTCGTCGACCAATGTCTCGGGGGGGACCTTCTCCTTCTCGGCCCTGGCGATCCGGCCGTTGCCGTCCGCCAGCTTGTTCTCGATTTCGTCGGAGTTCCCGAGCAGCAGGACCTGGGCGAGTGTCGCCCCCGGCGAGCGTTCGCACTCGCAGACGGAAACGCGGCCAGGGCGGTCGAAGGTGTCCATGAAGTACGACCCGAACCCCTCATGCGGAAGATCGATCGCCCGCGCCGTGGCGCTCATGTTGCTGAAATTCGTCCGCGTGCCACAGGTCTGGTCGACGGCATCGAGCAGAACTTCCGCAATCATCCGCCGGGCATAGAACCGCGCGAAATTCTGACGGTCCCGTTCGTTCTCCGGCCGGGGGGCGGAGCTGAGCTGATAGAGCCGGCTCCCCACGATCAGTCGGGCGATGTGCTTGCGGTCGAACTTCGTTCGCGCGAACTCCTGCGCCAGGTAGTCGAGGATCTCCGGGTTCGATGGCGGGTTCGTCTCCCGCATGTCGTCGACCTCGTTGACGAGGCCGATCGAGAAGAAGTGTCCCCAGATCCGGTTCACATAGGCCTTGGCGAAGAACGGGTTCTCGGGCTTGGCCATCCAGTCGACGAGGGCGTGCCGCGGGTCCTGCTCGGGCGGCAGATCGAGGACCTCCCCGTCGAGCAGCTTCGGCTCGAGCTCTTTCCCGGTCACCGGATTCCGCTCACTGGTCGTCCGCTGGCTCGAACTGAAGTACGGCGGCGGCTGGCCGAAGCTCTTGCGTCCCAGACGGGCGTAGAAGCCGGCAAGACCGAAGTAGTCCCCCTGGCCCCAACGCTCATAGGGGTGGTGGTGACAGCGGGCGCATTGCAGCCGGACCCCCAGGAAGAGCTGTGCTGTATCAGCTGTGACGGTGTGAAGCTGGTCGTCGCGGGATTGCCAGTACCAGTTGATCGCGGGGGCGTCCTGCCATTCCCCCGAGGCGGCCACGATCCCCCGCACGAATTCGTCATACGGCCGGTTCCGGGCGATGCTGTCCTTGATCCAGTTGTGGAAGGCATAGGCCGCCTGGTCGGCCCCGGCGAGCCGCGAGTTACGAAGGATGGCGCTCCACTTGAGGGCGAAGTAGGCGGCGTAGTCGGGCGAGTCGAGAAGCCGCGCAACCAGCCGCTCCCGCTTGTCGGCCGCACCGTCGTCCAGAAACTGTTTTGACTCGTCGACCGTCGGGAGCCGCCCGGCAAGGTCAATCGTCGCGCGTCGAAGAAACGTCGCGTCGTCGCAGACCGGAGAGGGGCGGAGGCCGAGCTTCTTCCACTTCGCGAGGGCCAGTCGGTCGATCTCGTTCAGGGGCTGGAATTCGGGGATCTCGGCAAGCGGCGTGCCGGGCGGACGGATCGCCCGGAAGACCGCGACCTGCCCCATGTAACGGGCCATGATCGTCGCCTCGCCACTCCCTTCGGAGGTCGTGACGTGCCCCTCCTTCGTGACGGAGGCGACGACATCGAGGTTGCTGGCGTAATCGGTCTGTCGTGTGACGTCGCGCTCTTTGCCATCGCTGTAATGGGCGGTGACCCGGAGCTGCTGCGATCCGCCGGAAGCGAAGACCCGCTCGGCAGGCTCGATGACCACGCGGACCACGCGCGGAGCGTCGGCAGCGGATTGCGGTGCTCCCGACCGGATCCACGCCAGCAGCACCTGGTAGGGCTCGCTCCCCGGTTCGATCCGCCGTCCGCCGCCATGGGGTAACTGGGCGGTCGCCTTCGCGAGCAGCAGGCTCCGCTCGGGCGCCGCGGCGGAGATCCGTCGCCCGCGGGCCTCGGAGGCGAGAGCCCGGTAGTCGAATTCCGAGTCGAACCCGAACAGCGAGAGCCGGAACCCGTTCTGCCCGCTCGCCTTCCCGTGGCAGCCACCGGAATTGCAGCTGTATCGGGTCAGCAGCGGCTGGATCTCGGTGGCGAAGTCTATCCGTCGTTCGACGTTGAGGGCTGTGACTTTGACAGGGATCGT
>JAEYWB010000476.1 GCA_023429275.1 Planctomycetota bacterium | reverse complement strand
AAGATCTGGGTGGTCTCGCACAAACCGGTCGCCGTGGCCGCGGGACTGGGGATGATCGGAATCCACCGGAACGTGATCCATCCGAAGTTCGGGAACTTCATCCTGCTGGGCACAGTGCTGATCGATGAGGAAGTCGAAGAGTACGATCAGCCGATCGCGTACAACCCGTGCCTCGAATGCAAGCTGTGCGTCGCCGCCTGTCCGGTCGGGGCGATCTCGCCGGAAGGGGCCTTCGACTTTTCCGCCTGCTTCACGCACAACTATCGAGAGTTCATGGGAGGCTTCACCGACTGGGTGGAACAGGTCGTGGAGAGCCCGAGCGCGGCGGACTATCGACGCAAGGTCACTGACGGAGAGACCGCTTCCATGTGGCAAAGTCTCTCGTTCGGACCGAACTACAAGGCGGCCTACTGCCTGTCGGTCTGTCCGGCCGGCGAGGACGTCATCGGCCCCTACCTCAGCGACAAGAAGAGACACCTCACGGAGACGGTCAGGCCGCTCCAGGACAAACAGGAAACGGTTTACGTTCTGAAGAACTCAGACGCCGAGGATCACGTCGCCCGACGGTTCCCTCACAAACGACTGAAGCACGTTGCGAACAGCCTGCGACCAGGCACGATCGAGGGTTTCCTTCGAGGTGTGCAGAACGTCTTCCAGCCGGGCCGCGCGAAGGGGTTAAGCGCCGTCTATCACTTCCGCTTTCTCGGTGACGAAACCCGGGAGGCGACCATTCAGATTCGCGACCAGACAATGTCGGTCAGTGACGGCGCCATCGGAAAGGCCGACCTTCACATTACGGCCGATTCGGCCACGTGGCTTGGATTCCTGCGAAAGGAGAGGAGCATTCTCTGGGCGCTCCTGACTCGGAGGATTCGGCTGAGAGGCCCTCTGAAGCTCCTGGTGGCCTTTGGAAAGTGCTTCCCGCAGTGAGCGATTGCGTCCGGCGAGGCAGTCAACGGGGCGGGCCCAACAAGGCAGACCCTGTCGACATTCGGACGGCGTCGTCGTCAATCGACCTCCTTCTCGGGGACCTCTCGTCATCTTGTCGGGGACGGGCGGCGATGCGCTCGAGGTAGCGGATGCGACCGGGCAGATCAGGTAGCTCGGCCTCAACAGAATTCTCATCGGTCAGACTCGCGCCGTCTCGGCCGCGCGGGCTTCGCGCTGACGCATCCGGTCGATCGCGGCCTTTCGCTCAACCCGCGTCTGTTCGAACAGCCGGAGCAGCAGACGTTCCATCGCCGGGGTCAGCGTGCAGTCGCGGCGGCCCATGGCGACTCGGGCGGCGTCGAGGCCTGGTTGGATTCCTCCCGGCAGTTCGTCGAGCCGGCCGTGCCAGAGACGCAGGAATGAGGGGACGAGCTTCGGCATCAGTTCGCCCGCCGGGAGAAGCATCGACATGACGCCAATCGATGAGCCTGTGTTGAACAGCGTCGAGAGGGCGGTCTTGGTGTGGTCGCCGATGAAACAACCGACCTTCGGCGAGCCGGTGTCGATCGGGTCTTCACCCGCCACGAGCGGGACCGTCACGTTCGAGTAGTCGTTCTTGAGGTCGCTGTTGGTCGTCAGGGCACCGAGGTTGACCCAGGAGCCGACGTAGCTGTGACCGAGAAAGCCGTCGTGGTACTTGTTCGAGTAGCCGAGGATGATGCTCTCCTCGATCTCGCCTCCGACGCGGCAGACGGGACCGAAGCTGCATCCCTCACGGACGTTCGCGCGGAACAGCTGCGTCTTCGGACCGACGTAGCACGGCCCTTCCAGTCGCGTGAACGCCTGGATCTTTGCCGCCGCGTCGATGTAGACCGGCCCCGAGCGGGCATCGATCACGACGAACGGGTCGATCTGCGCCGTCGGGTCGACGTGGACCTCCTGGTCTTCCCCCAGGATCGCGACCTGCGAGCCGAGAGCCGCCTTCTTCGGCCCTTTCGCCCGCTGCCGGTAGTCGGCGGTGATCTGCTCGCCGTTGTGGTGAATGAGCTCCCAGGGGCGCTCGATCAGCCGCCCCTTCGCCGCGACAACCTGGCGGTCACGGGCAATCTGGGCCAGCGAAGTCTCGAGCGACTCCGCGCGGAGCAGGATCGCCTCGTCGGGGTTCACCGTGACGTAACAGAGTGTGTCGCCGAGATATCCGGCTTCATTCGCCGCGGCGTTCGCGAGGGCTCCCGCAGCAGGGATGTAACGTCCGTTGACGAACAGGACCGGGCTCTGCCCGGCGGCCCGCTCGTCGTTCACCAGTACGCCGGGGTGGGCTTCCCGATAGGTTTCGGCCAGGTCGGCTCGGCAGAAGGCACACCAGTCTGTCGTCCCGAGGTGCCGCAGCACCCGTTCGCGGTTTGTCTGGAGACCGGAGAGAAGCTCGAAGACCGGCCGGGTGAGCGTGAGAGGCCGAAGCTGGTCCGCACGGGAATCTTCAAAGAGGGCGACGCGCGGCATGGCAGACTCGCGAGAGCGGAGCGGACAGAGGGAGAAGGATTGAATCGCTGGCAGACCTGAAGAATCGGATTACGGCAAGTTAAGAATGGGACGTTTGTGCGTTCCCATTCATCGATTGGACAGTGGGCTGAGTGGCCCGGGACGTTTCAACTCGCGGCCTCACGCCGCGTCGGAGGATTCGGAACGGGGAACGGACGCCTCGCTGGCGGGCCTTCCGCGGCGGTTGCGGCGGCGGGCAAAGTGCGGCGACCGCAGCACCTGCTGCGTCGCCTGTTCCATACGGATCATTCGGTCGCCGAGATATTCGACGCGGGTCGTCACCTCGTGAGAGGTCTGCTGCATCCCCCCGGAGACGAGCGTCACGACGCCGAGGAACAGCAGCATCTGGCCGGCAGTGCTGATCAGGAAACCGGTCGACGTGTACTTGCCGAGACCGCCGAAGTATCCCCACAGGACCATCGTCGTCCCGATCGTCAGGACGGCGACCCCCGCATAGGCGACGAGCTGACCCCACAGGGTCTCCGACCGTCCGATCCGGTTCGGGTTCTGTTCGAGGTAGGTCTGAAGGTCAAAGTGCGGCCGGGGAGTCTGCGACGTCCCGGAGTGACCGGCGTCGATCCTTCGCCGTCGCCGCTTCTCGCCACGGGGCGCCGATGGCTCCTGGGCCGATCCCGGGCGAACCTCCGGCGCGACGCGGGCCGTCCCGCGGGCGAGGGATGCCCGTTCGGCCGGTTTCGCGGCGTCTGACGGCCGTCTTTCCGGGGCGAACGCGGGAGGGGGAGCGGTGGAT
>JAEYWB010000358.1 GCA_023429275.1 Planctomycetota bacterium | reverse complement strand
ACCCGGAAGAGATCCACCGCTTCGCAAACAGCATCCTCAAGGGCGAACCGCCGTTGCCGAAGATTCGCGAACAGGGAATGACGGGGGATGAGCTCTGGGCGACGTTCGAATCCGAAGTCCCCGTGTCAAAGTCCGAGCTCAATATCACTCGCGACACGGGCCGCTGGCAGGACCGAAAGTGGGAACAGCTTCCGGCCGTGGTCGACCGTGAGGGAAAGCGGATCTCGACCAAAGTCCCCGCGGAGGCGAAGGTCTTCTACCTGAACCTCTTCGACGACCGGGCCTGCGCCGTCAGCACGGAGCACATCGAGCGAAACTGAGCAGTGGGCGAGGTGACGCGGCGTTTCTTCTGGCCTATCCTTGCCGGGGAAGGTCCGGCGGATGTCCTGCCGGTGCCAGTTTTCGAAGAGGTCGCTCATGATTCGCCCGCGCCCGCTGCTCGCCGCCCTGTTCCTTGCGCTGACCGCCACGGGGCTCCTTTCGGCCGAAGAGGCTCCCTCGACCGTTCCCGCGGAACCAGCCGACGCGAAGGTCCTCTTCAACGGCAAGGACCTGACGGGCTGGGACGGCGATCCCCGGCTCTGGAGCGTGAAGGACGGCGTCATCCACGGCGAGACGACCGCGGAGAACCCCGCCATGGGGAACACCTTCCTGATCTGGAAGGATGGCAAGGTCAAGGACTTCGACCTCCGTCTCTCGTTCCGCTGCAACGCGGCGAACAACTCGGGGATCCAGTACCGCTCGAAGCACATCCAGGACGAGAAGGCGAAGAACAAGTGGATCGTCCGGGGCTACCAGCATGAGCTGCGGAACGAAGTAAAGTTCCCCAACACGGCGGGCTTCATCTACGACGAGGGGGGCAAGCGCGGCCGGATCTGCCTCGTCGGCGAAGTGGCGACATGGGAGACGACGGGGAAGAACGTTGTCCGCAAGGACCTCATTGATCAGGCGGGCTACGAGAAGCTCTTCAAGCTCGACGACTGGAACGACGTGGCGATCATCGGCCGCGGAAACCGGGTCCAGCACTACATGAACGGCAAGCTGATTCTCGACTTCACGGACAACGATCCGGCGCTCGCCCTCAAGGAAGGTGTCATCGCGGTGCAGCTCCACGCCGGCAAGCCGATGTGGGCGGAGTTCAAGAACATCCGGCTGAAAGATCTGTCGGAGTAGCGCCGAATCGACTGCGACCGACGAGGGGTTCTTGCCACAGAGTGCACAGAGGCCACTGAGGCTCCATCAAGCTTTCGGCCCTCTGTGTTCTCTGTGACCTCTGTGGCAAACAATTTTTATGTCTTGCAGAACCGGGTCTCGACGATGAACGCTCCCCTCCAGGTTCTCGAGTGCGAACGGCGTCTCGTTGCCGCCATGAAGACGGCGAACGCTGAAGAACTCGACGCGCTTCTCCATGACGAGCTGCTCTTCAACGGGCCGACCGGCGAGACGGCGACCAAGGCGCTCGATCTCGCGAACTACCGGTCGGGCAACGTTCGACTGAAGACCGTCGAGCCGAGCGATTGCACCTTGAGCCTGATCGGCGACACGGCCGTCGTCGCGGTAACTGTCCGGATCGTCGGCGACTATCTCGGAGTCGCGATCGACGGGCGGTTCCGTTACCTGCGGGTCTGGAAATCGTTCAATGACCGCCCCGGCGCAGCGGCCGGGCCGGGTGGTGGCGCGGGCTGGAAAGTCATCGCGGGGAGCGTCGTTCCGCTTGCTCCACCGGCGTAGCGCCGGGCCGCGGGATCAGCGAATGGCCGGCGCGAGGGGAAGGTCGAGCGTGACGGAGACGAGCGCCTTTCCGCGGCGGACGACGAGCGACAGCGCCGACCCGGGACGGGCCTTGGCGAGTTCCGCATGGAACGCGCGAATTGATGGCACGACCTCGTTGTTGACGAAGACGATCAGGTCGTCCGGCCGCAGGTCGAGCGAGGCCGCCTGCGAGCCGGGGATGATCTGGTCGATATAGGCCGGCGTCCGGTAGACGACATCGGGGACGAGGATCAGCCCCAGTTCCAGCGGCGAGACGGCCGTGTCGGGAGGAGGCGTATCGTTCTCGAGAGTCGAGCTCGAGAACTTTCCGGAGATGATCTCTCCGATCTTTCCTTCGAGCTCCTTCATCGGAACGACATAGTTCAACCAGAGGCTCGTATCGCTGCTGCGGAGTTCGCGTCCGATCATCCCGATCAGCCGGCCATCCAGCGTCGTCAGCACGCCCCCCGCGGCGCCGGGGTTGTTCGTGACGGCGTCGACGATGTAGACGGGGCCGGAGTACGGAGCCTGGAACCGCCCGCGACGGGCGTCGAGCTTTGTCGTCGTGGAGACGACGCCGTGCATCACGGAGACGGGCTCGTCGCCGGTCGCGACCTTGAACAGGTTGCTGAAGGCGAGAACCCGCGTTCCAACGCCGACTGCCGCGGCCGCTTTGACGTCGAAGTGCGGAAGATCTTCCCCTTCGATCTTGAGAACCGCGAGGTCGAGCTGTGGTTCGGCGCCGAGGACCTTCGCGTAATGCCGACGTCCATTGTCGAGGACGACCGTCACCACGTCGCCGTCGAGCACATGGCTCCAGACGGTAACGATGTGCCCCTCGGCGGAGACGAGAAAACCGGTGCCGTAGGCGTGGAGTCCCTTCAGCCCCCCGGCTCCGAAGATCTTGACGACCTTGGACTGCACCGCGGCGATCGACTCCGACTCCCCTGCGGAGCCCGGAAGAGGAGCGGCTCCACAAAACAGAATCAGCAACAGGGCTGCGACAGCAGAGCGGGCAAGCATCGACATCGGTGCCAGTTCTCGGCAGGGAGGGACCGCCGCGGGACCGGGAAAGCGGGTGAATCCGATTCCCCTGCCGCCCCCGTGGCCTCCCTGAATCGTTTCGATCGGACAGTGGACAGATGCAAACTCTTGACAGAATCATAACCGAGAGCCGCTCCAAGGTCAGCGGCGGATCCCAAATCGTTCGCTGGGCACGGCTTGACACTGGTGGCCCGATTTCCAGGCCCGAGAGGGTGAGAGGTTAGAGACGAGAGGTTAGAGAAAGGCGGAGAGCCCGGGCGACTTCCCGGCCTCTAAGCTCCAGCCGCTCACCTCTGCCTCTTCCCCGGTTCCGCCCTCCTCGGCGAACCTTGAATCTCCGGGTGCCTGCCGGCAGACTGACGGCTTCACACGGCGCCCAACAGGGATGTCGCCGGTGTCAGGCAGGAGGCCATCCCCCCGCCGCCGCGGGCACTCTTCCGCGGCGGGCCCGATCTCGCCTCCATGTCCGATTCTCATTCTGACGCTACTGCTGTCGCCGTCCCGACTTCCGCCAACGGCGCCCTCTCGGGCCAGCTCCGGATCGGGGACGAATGGAATGCCATCAGCATTCTCGCCCAGTCGCAGACGCATCCCCTCAAGGCGGTCTGCGAACTGACGGAGAACGCGATCGACGCCGGTGCGACGCAGGTCGACATCATCCGCCGCCGCGAAGATGGCGAGCTGTTTCTCGAGGTCCACGACAACGGCCGCGGCGTGGCCAGGCTCGAGTCGGGAGAGCCGAATTTCCTTCACATCGCGACGCATGTCTGCGACTCGATGAAGCGGAAGCTCCTCAATCGCCGCGGCGTACACGGGGAGTACGGGATCGGGCTCCTGAGCTTCTGGGCGATCGGGAACCAGCTCCGCATGATCTCCCTGAACGCGGATGGCCAGCCCAGGGAGCTGGTCCTCGAGAGGGGGCGGCCGGAGTACCGCATCGGTCCCATCCGGAATCAGCTCGGCTTCGGTCTCGGCGGCACCAGCGTCCAGGTCGGTCCGCTGATCGACTCGACCCGCAACACGCTGACCGGCGAGAAGCTGCAGCGGTACCTGTCGGCGGAGCTGCGGGACCGTATTCGCAGCACGGGGGTGACGGTCCGCATTATCGACAAGGTCAGCCGGAAGCAGCTCGACGTCACGCCGCGGGAATACGAGGGGCGGCGGCTTCCGCTTCCCGGACACCTGGCGACGCCGCATGGCGAGATCCGCATCGAGCTCTACCTCTGCCCGCCGAGCTCCACGGCGGAGGTCGCTCTCTGCAAGGACGGCACGCGCGTCTTCCCGAGCATCACACAGCTCGATCCTCTGCAGCAGTCCCCCTGGACGGACGGCAAGCTCCAGGGAGTGATCGACTGCCCCTTCCTGAATCTCGCCCCCGGCAACCGGAGCGGCGTCGTCCCGGACGACTATCTTTCGGCTTTCCTTGACGCTCTCGCGACGATCGAAGCGCAGGTGGTCGACGCCGTCACCGACGAGGAGCGGCAGGTCGCGGAGGAAGTCAGCTCCCAGACGCTCAAGCAAGTGCAGAAGGCGTTCCTCAGCGCACTGCGGACGCTTCCCGAAGAGGACTACCTCTACTTCGATCTTCCTCGGGACGGAAAACGCGAAGCGGCCCAGCCGGAGGGGGATCTGGTGTCGAGCTACGCTCGCTCGACCACCCAGGTCGATGGCAATGTCCGGCTGTTCCCCCTGCAGCCCGGCCCGCTGGCCGAGGTGCAGGTCCTCCCGCGGAACCCGCGCCGCGAACCGGGGCAGGTCTGCACGCTGACCGCCCAGGCGACCGACATCCGGGGGATCCCGATCGCGGACGACGTGAAGTACAAGTGGAAGATCAAGGGGGACGTCGGGACACTGGTGGTCGAAGAAGGTCCGCAGTGCCAGGTGCGGCTCGACGAGCCGGGGCTTGTGACGCTGCAGGTGAGTGCCAAGAAGGGGAACGACAAGGTCAAGGCCCTCGTCGAGGTGAAATTCGTCCCCGGAAAGACACCGATCAACCGCGGCCTTCCGACCTATCGGCTCGAGGCCTCCCCGGCGTCGGCCGAGCGGTCCCGATATGACGAGACGATCAACGAGATCGTCGTCAACGCGGCGCATCCCGACTTCATCCAGAGCCGGTCGGGAGGGGCGCGGCATCGCCGCTATCTCGGCAAGCTCTACGCCAAGGAGGTCGTCCTGCTGAATTTCCCGCACGAGCCCCCCGCGGTCGTCGCGGAGCGGATGATCGAGATGCTGATGCGGACCGAGGAGAACCTGTAGGACACCCGGTCGGCCTCTCCGCTCACTCTCTCGCCCGCACCGGCCTGATGAGCAATTCGAGACCATCGTCGACGGATAGTTCGGACCGGATTCGGTAGAATCTCGCGAGGGCCGCGCGGACTTTGCGAAACCGGCTGGCCCGGAGCGTGTCCCGGACGTCATGGTCAGACGATTTCTCGAAACCCTGTCTCTCGACGGCCGGGCCCGGGTGGGCGGTCCCGACCCGGCGCCCGAAGGGGACCTTCAGGAAGGTCTCGACTGGCTGGCCGGATTCGAGAAGGAGTACCGCCGTCATCTTCCGGGCAGGCCCCCCGCTCTTCATTCCGCTTCGCTCCGGTGGAGCGTCTCGCTCTTCTATCGCGCTTCCCAGTGCGTCGTACATCGGCACCTGGGTGAGTCGGTCCTCGCGAACGACCTGGGGGCTCCGTTCCCCGACCCTCCGACCTCCAGCAGCGTCTACTCGGTCGACCTGACGTTCCGCTTTCTGCCCGATCTCCACCGGCTGGCCCGCGGAGCGTCCGAAGGGGATCCGCTGCTCGAGAGACTCCTCGGCTGGGGATGCGACTGGCCCCTTTCCTCGGTCGGAATGACGCTACCGCGGCTCGGTCCGACAGAACCGATCCTTGCCGACCGGTGTCTCGCTGCGCTGTATCGTGACCGGATCATCGCGACGGAAGACCGATCGCGACTCGACACCCCGGGCGTCCCTCTCCTGCTGCAGGAGGCCGCGGGGGCCAACCGGCAGTGGATCGCACCGTTCGGGCTCGATGTCGCCGAGCCGATCCCGGATCCCAACTGACAACGACCTCCTTTCGCAGAGCAAGGAACAGAGGCCCCATGTCCGATCCTGTCGAATCCCGACTCGCGATGGCGAAGCGGCTCGTTGACACCGTCCTGAACCCTCTCAAGGGAGAGTTCGTCGGGAAGAGCGAGATCGTCGACCTCATGGGAGTCTGCCTCGCGGGGGGCGAGCACCTGTTCCTCCTCGGTCCGCCGGGGACTGCGAAGAGTGCCCTCGTCCACCGCCTCGGCCAGAGGCTCCACGGACGAGTCTTTGACTACCTTCTCACGCGGTTCACCGAGCCGAACGAGCTGTTTGGCCCCTTCGATATCCGGAAGCTCCGGGACGGGGACCTCGTCACGAACACCGAGGGGATGCTTCCCGAGGCGTCGCTCGTCTTCCTTGACGAGTTGCTCAACGCGAACAGCGCCATCCTCAACAGCCTGTTGATGGTCCTCAACGAGCGGGTCTTCCGTCGCGGGCGGGAGACTCGCAAGCTGCCGCTCCTGATGGCGATCGGCGCGAGCAACCATCTCCCGGAGGAGGAGGCGCTGCGGGCCCTGTTCGACCGGTTCCTCGTGCGGGTCCCCTGCGACAACGTCCCGCAGGAGCAGCTCCATGATGTTCTTCACGCCGGCTGGACCCTGGAAAACGCTGCCCCCCCGGCCGAGGCAGGGATTTCCGCCGACGACATCCGCGTCGTGCAGGGGCTCGCCCGGGAAGTCGACGTCACGGCGGTCCGGCCGGCGTACGTCGAGCTGATCCATCGACTGCGGCATGCCGGAATCGCGATCTCCGACCGGCGGGCCGTGAAGTTTCAGCGGCTCATCGCCGCGAGCGCGGTCCTTTGCGGACGGATGACCGCCGAGGTCTCAGACACCTGGGTGCTCAAGCACACGTGGGACACTGAGGAGCAGCAGGAAGTGATCGCAGCCCTCGTCCAGCAGTCGATCGAGCAGCACGTGGCCGAGGCCCCCGGCCCCCGGCATCCTCGATCAGTCGCCGGGGCCGCGCCGGACGCCGAAGCCCTGGCCCGGGATCTCGAGCGGATCGGGCGGCGTCTGGGCGAGTCGGCCCTGACC
>JAEYWB010000393.1 GCA_023429275.1 Planctomycetota bacterium | reverse complement strand
ACCCGGGACACCGGGGCACAGTACATCGGGCACAGCCGCCGTCGAAACAGGCGTGGAGAATCGACATTCGGGAAGAAACCCATCAGCGGATGTCGACATGTTGTTGAAAGGTTCGGCCGGACATGAGAACCTGCGTGGGCGATCGTCGGCCCATTCGTTCATAGTTTTCCCCCGGTGACCCATGACAACGCCGTACACGCACCCCGGTTTCTCCCGCCGGACGATGATTCAGGCGGGGGCGGTCGGCCTGCTGGGATTGTCACAGGACGGCGCGTCGGCGCTGCGGGCCGCTGACGTGGTGACTGGCGAGTCAGGGCGGGCGAAGTCTGTCATCTACATCTTTCTCTCCGGCGGTCTGGGCCAGCACGACAGTTTTGACCTCAAACCCGAGGCCCCCGATACGATCCGGGGGGAGTTCAATCCGATCGCGACAGCGACCCCCGGCATCGACATCTGCGAGCACCTGCCGCGGCTCGCCGCCCGCAGCGGCGACTGGGCGCTTGTCCGCTCGCTGACGCACCCGAGCAACGACCACTCGCTCGGCCATCACATCATGCTGACCGGGCGGAGCGAGAAGCCGCCGCGGTTCCTCCCCGACAAGCCGCAATCGACCGACTGGCCCTCCCTCGCCTCCGTCGTCGGAGAGGTGACCCGCCCGCGGAACAATCTCCCCCCGGCGGTCGTCCTGCCGGAGCGTCTCGTCCACCGGACCGGGCGGACCATCCCCGGCCAGTTCGGGGGGGTGATGGGGACCCGCCGCGACCCCTGGTTCGTCGAGGCCTCCCCCTTCAACAGCGTTTCGTACGGGGCCTACCCCGAGTACGAGTTCCATCACGCGAACGGGCCCCTCCACAATAAGGGCCTCGCGTTTCGCGTCCCGCAGCTGTCGCTTCCGGAAGGGCTGTTCGAGAGGCGGTTTCAGGCACGGCTCGACCTGCTCGATTCGATCGAGGTCCAGCGGCGGGCCCTCGACCGGAGCGCCGCGCAGGGAGAGTTCGACCGGTATCGGGAAGCGGCGGTGACGCTCCTGACCGAGCAACGGGTGCGGACCGCTTTCGATGTCCTGAATGCGCCGGCGGAAGTCCAGGAACGCTACGGGAAGAACTCGTTCGGCTGGTCGCTCCTGATGGCCCGGCGGCTCGTCGAGGCGGGGGTCAACTTCGTCCAGGTCAACCTCGGCAACAACGAGGCGTGGGACACGCACGGGAATGCCTTCCCGAACCTGAAGGACTACCTCTTCCCGCCAACCGACCGCGCCATCGCGGCATTGCTGGACGATCTCAAGGAGTCGGGACTTCTCGACTCGACCTTGATCGTCATGGCGGGTGAGTTCGGCCGGACGCCGAAGGTCTCGACCCTCACGGCGCACTACAAGGGACCGGGCCGCGACCACTGGGGGGGCGTGCAGACCGCCTTCTTCGCGGGGGGCGGCGTCCGAGGCGGGCAGGTCATCGGCAGCTCTGACGCCCAGGGAGCCTACCCGGCCGCGTTGCCGCAGACCCCCGAGAACATGGCGGCCACGATCTACAGTGCCCTGGGGATCCCCGCGACCGCAGCGTGGCACGACGAACAGACGCGGCCCCACCATATCTACCAGGGGGACGTCATCCCTGGTCTGCTGGGCTGACGCTTTCGCGCTCTCTTGGACTCCTGATGCCGGATCACGAAGGGAGTTTGCGGACGAGGTCCCCCACGCGGACCGATCCTGACCGGACGATCTTCGCGTTGACCCCGCGCAGCCGAAGCCGCTTTCCTTCGTCCGAATTGACGAACTGCATCGCCGGCGTGCCGTAGCGGCGGGCGAACTTTCGACAGCCGAGATGGGGCTCGGCGGTCACTTCCAGGAGAGCGGTCCCGACCTCGATCCGGGTTCCGGCAGGAAGGTTCTCCAGGCCCAGGTCGACGTCCACGAAGAGCTGATCCCCGGCGAGGGGCCATCGCTCACGTTCCCTGGCGACGAGCGCGATCAGCCGCGAGTTGATGAGGGTCAGCTGCGTCTCGGGGTTCTTGTCATTGCGACACCAGCAGTCGCCGGCCAGTCCCGTGGCAACGTCGAGATCGGCGACTTCGAGGACGAGCCGCTCGTTGACCGCCGGCCGGGCGACAATCATCTCGACGACTCCGTTGTCCGCCGGGGACCGGGCGATCTCTTCCAGCCCGAGTTCGAGTTCGTCGCGGGACAGGTGCAGGATCTCATTCATGAGCCCGTGGTCTCCAGGGGGGAGTTCCGTCGAGGCCGAGCCGCCTTGCAATGACCGGATCTGCCGGTTGATAGACGGCTTCCACCGGAACACGCAGGCCGGAACAGCCTGGAGAGTTCGCAAACCGGCGCTGCTCTGCGACGAAGTCTGACAGGTCGATGACCTCGAGAAGCTCCTCGTGGCCAAACTTCCGCAGGGTTTCGTGGCGGAGGCCGAGCTGGATCGCCCGCCGGTCGACGGGCGCCCCGGTCGGATGATGGTCGGGATCCCACTGCAGCCGGACGTCCGACCGCGCGACGGCCTTCTGCCAGTCCTCCTGCGACGACTCGCCGCGAGGGTCCCAGGTGGAGGGGACCGCACCGGCGAGCAGGCCGTCAAAGAATGAACGGCGGATCCGCAAGGCAAGTGTCCGTTCCTGGTCGGGCTTCGTTCCCCAGCCGGAACGGAACATCATCCACAGGAAGTTCGGCTTGATCCAGCTCATCCGGGAGAACGAGAACTCTCCGCCGAACCGGCCGTGGCGAACGGCGAAGTCGGCAATCTCCGGCCGGTACGCCTGGTAGACGACGATCGTCTCGTGGTCGAAACTCGCGAGAATGTGGCGCCCCGACTTCGGCCAGGCCGGCGCGAGCGACGTGTAGAGTTCGGTCTGAAGTGTCATGCCTTGGATCTGGATTCCTGAGAACTCTCTTCCGGGGCAGGCCGGGGACGGACCATCCACCGTCGTGGCACGTCGGCATACACCGTGAACCCCCACTTCTCGTAGAACGGGACCAGGTCCGGGAGACACGAGAGGGTCATCGACTCGACTCGCTGCAGCCGCGGGTGAGCGAGGATCGCTTCCACCAGATGCCGGCCGAGTCGGCGTCCCCGCCACTCCGGAGCCACGACGACGTCGTGGATCATTCCCCGGTAGACGTAGTCGGTCAGCAGACGGCAGAAGGCGACGAGCCGCCCGGTCTCGCGCTCCGCGAAGGCGATGACGAGGCTCGACTGGAGCATCTCCCGCACGTCATCGAGTTCCCGCCCCTTCGTCCACCACTCGTTCTGAAAGAGGGCATGAAGCTCGACCATCTGGGACTCGGTGAGCGCATCAATCTGGATCAGTTTGTCGAAAATCGGAGACGCCTTTCATTGCAGGAGAGGTTAGAGGTGAGAGCTTAGAGGTTAGAGAGAAGGCCGCGACTCTTGTCCCCTCTCTAACCTCTAACCTCTAACCTCTAACCTCTAACCCCCTGTCGATGCCATCACAACAGTTCGCCGCGCCAGACCGTGACCGCCTGGCCGCCGATCAGGACGCGGTCGTCGCGGATCTTGAGCCGCAGGATCCCTTCCCGGGCGGAGACCTGGTGAGCCATGAGTTCCCGCTTCCCGAGCCGCGCGCTCCAGTAGGGTGCGAGGCAGCAGTGGGCCGATCCGCAGACAGGGTCTTCGTCGACCCCGACCGCCGGGGCGAAGAACCGCGAGGCGAAATCAAATCGCGGGTCATCGGAGGGGGCCGTGACGATCACTCCGCGGACCGGAGAGTTTCGAAGGCGGACGTAGTCCGGCTTCGCGGCGCGGACGGCGGCCTCGCTCGACGTCACGACGAGATAGTCGAACCGGCTCCGGCCGAAGACCGCGGCGTCGCGGAGGCCCAGCGTCTCGAGAAGTCCCGGCGGCGCGTCGATCCGCTCGGCCGGTGTTGCGGGAAAGTCGAGCTCAATGAAGGAGCCCTCTGCATCGTCGGAGCGGGTACAGGTCAGGAGACCGCTGCGGGTCTGAAAGCGGAGAGCCTCGGCCGCAGGGGAGAGTCCGGCCGACCAGAGTGCGTGAGCGGTCGCCAGTGTGGCATGTCCGCAGAGATCGACCTCGACCTGTGGCGTGAACCAGCGGAGCTCGAGGTCTGGCCCGGAAAGCCTCCGGACGAAGGCGGTCTCGGCGAGGTTCATCTCGGCGGCGACCGCCTGCATCCACGCAGGATCCGCTTCACGCTCCAGCCAGCAGACGGCGGCAGGATTGCCGTGAAACGGACGGTCTGTGAACGCGTTCACCTGCCAGCAGGGGATCGGCATCGGGCACCATACGACCTGGGATCGCCCCGCAGACACCGGGGCGGCGCGTCAGGTTCGCAGTGTACGCGACGACGAAGGTCGGGACCTATTCCTTCGAGGGCATCGCGCCCGGGACATGCCCCGTGGTCTTCCCGCCCCGTGCGATCGTCTTGCCTGTCTCGACCCGTTCGCCCCGCTCTTCGGCCGGGGTCGTTTCGGGGACCTGGGGCTGCCCGCGGGCCGGGCCGCTGGACGACTTCCCCTTCTGTTCCTCCTCGGGAGCGGGCTTTTCCGGAGTCGGCACCGGGGTCTGCTGATGAACGTCCTTCATCGTGGAATCCTCAAGATTGTTTCGAAGCCAGGTTGGCTGATGCCTCCTGGCATCCGCTGTGACACGCCGCGCGGCGCGCCCCCACATCGCTTGGACGACGACCGGCAAGTGGCGGCCATCACGATGTCGTGCGTGCAAAGATGAAGTGGCAACCGGCGTGCCACGCCGCATCACGGACTTCCCGGTCAGTAGATCGCCCAGATTCCCGGAGTCGCAAGTTCAAGGGCGTGGCCGTCGGGATCGCGGAAGTACAGGCTGGTTCCCCCCGCCGGCCACTCGACGCGTGATTCGATCACGATGCCATTCCCCTGGAGCCTGTCTTCCCACAGGGCGAGGTCGTCACGGTCGATCGCGAATGCCACATGAGCGGGGCCGTGTCCATCGTGCGGCGGAATGACTCCTCCGGGAGTCTGACTCGGCCCGGTGCTGGCCCCTCGCAGAAACAGCAGGAGGACGCTCGTATGCCCGACGTTGAGCGCGCACAGCCGCGAGTCCTCCGTGAGAGTCTCGAACCCGAACAGCCGCTGGTAGAACTCCTTCGCGCGCGGCAGGTCGTCGACGTAGAGAGCGGTCTCGAGAATGCGGCGGATGGACATGCCACGATTGTAGTT
>JAEYWB010000283.1 GCA_023429275.1 Planctomycetota bacterium | reverse complement strand
CCGATCCGGTTCCAGCGGATCGCTCCCTCGAAGTCGCCGGCGATCCGAAGGATGTCCGAAAGCCGGGCGATCGCCGTACCGCGATCCTTGGGATCCGTGTAATAGTCGGGCCGGCCTTCGATCGCCTCGCTCAGGACCTGCGAGGCCAGGCGGGAATGGCGGAGCGTGAGGGCCCGCTGCATCACAAGGTCGAACTGCTCGTTCGTCAGGCCGCCGAGCGGCAGCCGCTGAATCTGCAGTGCGCTCAAGGTGTTGAGCTGGGCGACATCGGTGAGAACAAGCGGCTCTTCCGGCCCGAGACCCAGCTCGCTACGGAGCTCGGTGATCGGCAGGACGATTCCCCGCAGGTCACACATCGAATCGAGATAGTGAACGGAGGCGGCGAGCGCCACCTTGAGCTCGGGGATGGCCGCCGCTTCGCGGGGAGTCTTCCCGCCGAGGACCTCGCGGGGAGACTCGGGCCACTGCCGGAAGAGGAGATCCCGGACGTAGTCCTGCTGCAGCTTGCGGGCCACGCGAATATTGAGTGCCGGCGGCCACCGCAGATCGATGAACAGCGCCGCATCGTCCTTCGGAACCCTGGCGATCACGTCCTGGTCGGCATCCACCCCTTCCGGAGTCGGGATCAGCTGGGCCTGAGCCCCGGCGGCCTCCAGGAACAACTGGCGGATCCGGTCGAGATTCGCTCCCTCGATGCCGGAGAGAAGCACGCGCGGGGCCCGCTCGGCTTCCTCGGCCTCGGGATCGTCGACGGCGTCGTAGACGTAGATCCGTCCCAGGACGCGGGGAACCTGATCGAGGGTCGGCTCGGAATCAGCCGCCGGCATCGGACGGTCGAGGACGACGTAAACCGCGGCGGCGCCGTTCTCCGGCTGGTTCCGGGCGGAGCGCATCCGATCGAGCTGCGGCTGGCCGTCGAGCGAGGTCAACAGCTTCGACACCGAGTCGACACGATAGCCGACCTGGCGAACCGCGACCGAGCCTTCGGGACGGAACCGCTGCAGAAGCTCGGCCAGTGTGGCGCACTCGACGGCGAGCGAGAAGTCCTTGTAGAGACCGGAGGCTTTGCGGAACGCCTCGGCGGCGCTCGCGTCGTGTCCATCCCACGCCCGCAACAGGGCGATCAGGTGCCAGAGGTCGGCCGACTCGGGATCCTGGCCGCTGGCGTCGGTGAGGAGCTGGGCCGCCTCTTCATAGCACCCGACGGATGCGAGCCGCTGCGCCTTCTGGACGGACTCGCGCGTCGCGTCGACGCCGGCGTAGGTCGGAATCGTCTGTCCACTGCGGAGCGGATACGGGATGAGCGGATCGCTGTCGAGCTCGAGCAGTTCGCCGAGCGCCTGCTGCCGCGCCTCGCCCGCTCCGAGCCGCAGGGCCATCGCCAGGTACTGGCGGGCGGCCATGACGCTCCCCTCGTCGAAGTAGTGATCCGCCATCGTCCCGGCCAGGATCGCGCAGAGGTGAGGCTCGGCGGCGATGCTGAACTTGAACGCCCGGTGCACCGCCTTCTTGGCGGTCGGGAGGCCATCGACCGCGGCGGTTGCCATCGCGTAGAGCGCGTTCGCCAGCGGATGATCGGGCCGGTTCCGGAGGAAGGCGACCAGCGTCGTCTTGGCGTCCGCAGCCCGCCCGTCGTTGATCAGGTTGATTCCCTGACGGGTGATGACCCACGGGTTCGCGGGATGGCTCTTGGCGAGCTTTTCGAGGAGCTGCAGCGCCATGCGGGGCTGGTTGTTCTCCTGGAACTTCTCGACCTTCTCCATCTCGGCCACGATCGGCTGGCAGCAGAATTTGACCTTCTTGCCGCTGCCGCACGGGCACAGCGCATACGGGTCCATCGTCATTGTCTCGTCCCTGCAATCGGGTAGGCGTAGTGGTGAGCGCGAGGTGACTTCTGAAGTCGCCCGCACAGATTGGCATGGTGATCGGTGGAACAAACGGGCGCACGGAGGCGGCCGAACTTCGAAATCTAACGGAACACGCTAGAGCTGGACAGGCAGGACCTTCGCCGGAGCCCCCCGGCGGCGCCTGCCGAGGACGGGCTCTGATGTGAGACGCAAGTCTCTCAGCCCATTGGCGATACGTGGTCAGTACGATCGCCCCGCGAGCCGCGGAAGCTGCAGACGGACGGCGCAGGCCCCTCGCTCCGCGCGGAGTCGGTCCGTGTCGAGATCCTCGAGGGAGGGGATTCCGCCTGACGAGGCCGGACGGCTAACCCTTCTTCTGCACCTTCGCCCACGTGTCCTTCAGAGTCACCGAGCGGTTGAAGACCCGCTTCCCCGGCTTGTCGTCGACGCTGTCGGGGGTGAAATAACCGAGCCGCTCGAACTGAACCGGCTCTCCCGTCTTCGCCTCGGCCAGCGAGGGCTCCAGCTTCGCCGCCGCGATCGTCTCGAGCGATTTCGGGTTGAGGTAGCTCTTCCAGTCTTCCCCTTCGGGAACTTCGCTCAGGTTCTCGATCCGGCAGAGGTGATCGTACAGCCGCACTTCGGCGTCGATCGCCTTCTCCGCGCTCACCCAGTGGATCGTCGCCTTCACCTTGCGGCCGTCGGGAGCGTCCCCCCCTCGGGTTGCAGGATCGTACGTCGCCCGGATGAGCGTGACATTCCCCGCCGCGTCCTTTTCGACGCCGGTGCATTTCACGAAATACGCCCAGCGGAGGCGGACCTCCTTGCCCGGACTCAGACGGAAGAAGCCCTTCGGTGGATTCTCCTGGAAGTCGTCCTGCTCGATGTAGAGCTCGCGGGAGAACGGCACCTTCCGCGAACCGGCGGCAGCGTCTTCCGGGTTGTTGACGGCGTCGAGTTCCTCGACCTGTCCTTCCGGATAGTTCTCGATGACGACCTTCACCGGCCGGAGGACCGCCATCCGCCGCTGGGCGATCCTGTTGAGATGCTCCCTGAGGGAATTCTCGAGGACCATCATGTCGGTCAGGCCGTTGTAACGGGTCACGCCGATCGTCGCGCAGAAGTTCCGCAGCGACTCAGGCGTGTAACCGCGCCGCCGCAGGCCCCGGAGGGTCGGCATCCGCGGATCGTCCCAGCCGGAGACCAGCTTGGCCTGCACGAGTTCGAGGAGCTTCCGCTTGCTCATGACCGTATAGGTCAGGTTGAGCCGGGCGAACTCGTACTGATGCGACGGGAAGATCCCGAGCTTCTCGATAAACCAGTCGTAGAGCGGTCGATGCGTCTCGAACTCGAGCGTGCAGATCGAGTGTGTCACTGTCTCGATCGAGTCGCTCTGCCCGTGCGCGTAGTCGTACATCGGGTAGATGCACCAGGCATCCTTCGTCCGGTGATGATGTGCATGGCGGATGCGGTACAGCACCGGGTCGCGCATCATGAAGTGCGGCGACGCCATGTCCATCTTCGCTCGCAGGACATGCGTTCCATCGGTGAACTCCCCCTTCCGCATCCGGCGGAACAGATCGAGGTTCTCTTCGACCTTGCGCGAGCGGTAAGGGCTGTCGACACCGGGAGTCGAAGGGGTGCCGCGGCCACGGCTCATCTCTTCGGCCGACTGACTGTCGACGTAGGCGAGCCCTTTCTGAATCAGCTCCTCGGCCCACAGATAGAGCTGCTCGAAGTAGTCGGAGGCGTAGTACAGACCGTCCCACTGGAATCCGAGCCAGCGGATGTCGTCCTGGATCGATTCGACGTACTCGGTGTCTTCGGTCGTCGGGTTCGTGTCATCGAACCGCAGGTTGCATTTGCCACCGAACTCTTTGGCCAGGCCGAAGTTGAGGCAGATCGACTTGGCATGGCCGATGTGAAGGTAGCCGTTCGGCTCGGGAGGAAAACGGGTCTGGACTCGTCCCCCATGTTTCCCGGAGGCGATGTCGGCCGCGACGATCTGGCGGATGAAGTCGTGCGGCTTCTCGACAGGGTTTTCGCTCGCGTTGGCGGCAGGCTCGGACATGAATCCATTCTCAACAGCAGAGATGTCAACAGGCAGTCGCTTCAAGGGCTTCTGACGCGATTCTAGGCAAACTGCTGAGACGGACGCCATAGGTTCGCCCGGGACAGACCGGTTGCGGATCAGCCAGCGGGGGCGAATGCCCAGCAGCCAAGCCGCATGCCGGATCACGGTCCGCCGGGCGACCGGGCCGGAATATCGGCGATCTCCGATCCACTTCGCCTCTCTCCGGCTCCCGCATCGTCGAACTGATGACTCCGGCCGGGCCGGTTCCCGGCCGCTTCGCCCGGGCATGAAAAGTGCCAGCTGATCGATGTCTCGTCCTCGACTCACAACCTGCCTAGAGCATTCCCGACAGACCCACAGGTTCAAACTCCCCGTGACCGTCCCCCGCGACAAGCTCGGCCGACAGTCTTTGTCATGGCTCCGACGATCCCTCGGGGAGTTTTTGCAGTCGGTGTCGGGCCCGGCGGCGAAGCGCTGGCTGGCGGCTCTCTTCCTGCTCATGGTGTTGATGAACGCCATGAACGTGGTGAACAGCTTCGTGCTGCGGGACTTTCTGTCGGCCATTCAGACTCGAGACGGGTCCCGGTTCGCAGCGTTTGCCTGGATCTACGCCGCGGTCTTCGTGATCTCGACCGGGATCGCCGTCTCCCAGCGGTACGCCGAAGAACGGCTCGGCCTCCTCTGGCGGGGCTGGATGACGCGGCGGCTGACGTCGATCTACATCGACGGCCAGATCTATCTGCAGCTGCAGTCCGACACGGCGCTGACAAATCCCGACCAGCGGATCTCCGAAGACGTCAGGACGCTCGCATCAACGACGCTCGCCCTGGCCGTGATGATCACGAACAGCACGATCGCAGCGCTGTCCTTCGCGGGGGTCCTGTGGGCGATCAGTCCGACACTGTTCGTCGTCGCGATCGTCTATGCCGCCGTCGGCTCGGCCGTAACGGCACTGCTCGGCCGGCCGCTCGTTCAACTCAACTACCAGCAGGCGGATGTCGAGGCCGATTTCCGGGGAGAGCTCGTCCACGTCCGGCAGGTCGGGGATGCCATCGCCCTGGCAGGGTACGAGGGACGAAGCCGGCACCGCCTCTTCGAGCGCATCGATCGGCTCGTCGCCAACTTTCGGAAGATCATCTCGGTCAATCGCAACGTCGGGGCCTTCACGACGGCTTACAACTACATGATTCAGCTCGTGCCGATCCTGATCGCCGCGCCGCTGTTCATGCGGGGTGAAGCGGAATTCGGCGTCGTCGGCCAGTCGACGATGGCCTTCGCGACGATGGTCACCGCTCTTTCGCTGATCGTGACGCAGATCCAGTCGATCTCGGCCTATGCCGCCGTCCTGAGGCGACTGGGAGAGTTTGCGAGCAAGGCCTCTCATTCCATCGAGAAGCGGACGGAAAGGCGTATCGGATGTGCATCGGAAGCCGGCTGCTTCGAGTTCCGGAACCTGACGCTGCAATCCTCCCTCGACGGGGAGGAGGTCCTCCTTCGCGATCTCAACCTGACGATCGACCGAGGGACCCGCCTGTTGATCTCTGGTCAACACGCTGCCCAGCAGGCACTGTTCCGGGCCGCGGCGGGCATGCCGATCGTCGGCTCCGGCCGCGTCCTGAGGCCGTCGACCGGAAAAGTCGCATACGTTCCCGAACGCCCGTTCCTGCCGTTTGGCACCTTGAGAGAAGTGCTCGTCTCCCCGGACGACCTGGCGACGACCGACATCGAGATCTGGAATGTGCTGAAGCTGTTGGGACTCGACGGCGCAATCCCCCGGAACGAGGCGACGCCGGTGCCGCGCAACTGGCACGGTCTCCTCTCGCTGAAGCAGGAACAGCTGATGGCGATCGCGAGAGTCATCCTCGCACGCCCTGACTTCGTCCTGCTCGACCGTCCCGAATCGTCGCTGGACCACACGACGGAGCTTCGGGTGCTGAAACTCCTGCAACGGCGGGGGATCACCTGCGTTTCATTCAGCAGTCAGTTGCCGAACCCCGTGCTCCATGACCAGTGCCTCGAGATCGAGGAGGACGGAACGTGGCAATGCACCGACGTTGAGACTCAGCTCGCGCAGGGCGAGCCGGATCGATCCGCAAGATGAGAGGGGCTCGGGCGATCGGGAGCGCTCCGGCTCCTTCGTCGATGCGATCTGGCGCCTGTCCCTGTGACGATCCTCCTCAGTCCGGAACGGCGCGCAAGTGGCATGAGAACACGATCTTCCTGCCGTCGGGCGAATAGGAGACGTCGGAGTAGCCTCGCAGGTCGTCCTGTCCCG
>JAEYWB010000281.1 GCA_023429275.1 Planctomycetota bacterium | reverse complement strand
CCCCGTGGCATCGGCAGTTGCTGCAAAGACCACCCGTGAGAACGACGACCGGTTTCCGCGGACCGAACCTCTCGCGGGCGTCCGGCCGCGCTCCAGCCTTCTACCAGCCCAGGGACATGTTCGTTTCGATCGCCCGCTGTGCGGCGTGCAGGTCGGTACCCGTGGAATTCATGTAAAGCCGGATCGCATGCAGCTTGTCCCCCGAAGCCTGCGCAAGGCAGTCCCGGGCGATGTCGCATGGGTTGGAGGATTCCGTCAGCCCGAGCATCCCCTTGGAGATGACCCACAGGTCGCGAGGACGCTTGGTAATCCGAACGATCTCTTCTTCCGGGTAGTGCTCCCCGGCGATCCGCCTGGCGGCGTCCAGCGAGTCCGCCCAGCCGATCATGATGTGGGCCTTCGTCTCGATCTCGAACAGCGGCATGAGCGGGGCCTCCTTGACGGCCGACACGGAAAGTTTTCGGGTTCGCCCGAGTATACCGGTGTCGGAAAATCGCCGTCCATGCGACACAGAGCACCGCGTGCGGCGAATCGCCCGCCCGGGAGTGCGCGGCATGGAATGCCGCGAGACGATTCAATCGTTCGTGCGGCGGGTCACCGTCAGACGCAGATCATCAAGGGACATCGTCCCCCTGGCCCCGTTGAGTCCGACCTGAAGGATCGCCTCCCGGGCCTGCGGGGGGACGGCGATCTTCCGGCCGACTTCGTGCCAGGTGGTCTCGTCCGCCAGCCAGGGCCCGATCGCCGCGACGCCGAGCGGCAACCGCTTGCCGTCGTAGAAGTGGAGGAGGAGCCCCGGCTGCTCGTTCGGGTCTTTCCCGGGGACGGCGTTCTCGATCTTGAGGCTCATCCGGATGTCGATTTCGGCGACCTTCGAGCCATCGATTCCCATCCCCTGCAGGATGTGAGACGAGCGGCCGATCTCGGTCCCTTCGAACCGCATGTAACGCTTTCCGGCCGCCGGCTGATCGGTCAGGACCTTCGTCCGCCGCTGGTAATGCCAGCCGATGGCTGCCCCTTCGTCGGTCACCTCTTCGAATCCGCCGTTGACGATGGTCGGGCGCGCGGGATCGGGGAGGCGAGCCCGCAGGTCTTCCGACTTTCCCGTCATGGGGACGAACAGCGTCGGAAGGAGCTTCGTCGTCTGAAGCTTTCCGTCCTTCTTCTCCAGCAGGTGAAAGACCTGCTGATACCGCTCACCAAGCGGAATGATCATCTTTCCCCCCTCCTTGAGCTGTTCGACGAGCGGCTTCGGAACATCCTCCGGGGAGCAGGTCACGATGATCTTGTCGAAGGGGGCGTGCTCGGGCCAGCCGGCGTAACCGTCGCCGATCCGGCAGTGAACGTTCTGGTACTTGAGCTGTCTGATGAGCGTTTCCGCCCGTTTTCCCAGCGGCTCGACGATCTCGATCGTGTAGACCTGATCGACGAGCGAGGAGAGCACCGCCGCCTGATATCCGCTTCCGGTCCCGATCTCGAGCACCCGGTCTGTCGGCTGCGGATCGAGCACTTCGGTCATATAGGCCACCACGAACGGCGGCGAAATGGTCTGCTTGAACCCGATGTCGAGTGCCTGGTCGGTGTAGGCGAGCGGGCGCAGTTCCGAGCGGACGAAGACGTGGCGGGGGACGGTCCGCATCGACTCGAGGACCCGCTGACTGCGGATTCCCTCGGCCTCGAGAGACTCCTGGACCATCTCCAGCCGTTTTTCGGTGAAGGGGTCGCGTGTCGCCGGCGGGGCGGCCAATCCGTTGGCAGTCATAATCAATCCGAGGATTGCGAGGCCGGAAAGCTGCATTCTGCGATGCATACGAGTTCCACTCAAACACCGCCTGGGAAACCACTTGCCGCGAGTATACCTCTGCCGCTCCGAGTGAATCTATCCGTGTTTTCGGGACATTTTTCTCAGACTTCCCACCAGGTAAGGTCAGGGGGGCGTTTGTTCAGTGTTTGTGGATTGGGAGCGGAAAATACTTGGTTTCGCTCCCTCACACTGGTATTTTTCATCCGCCTTTCAAGGGTTCCCGCACCATCGGGGAGGGGTCTTCGATGGTGCGTCAAACTGGGTTGGGTCAGACCTTCCCGGCGGCGGAATCAGGGGGTGGCGATCCCCTGAATGAAAGGAATCGCTCGCGTTCCATCCGAAGGATCGGACAGGACGGCGAGCCAGGGGGACTCGCGCAGCGCCCGTTGCTCGAGGCTCCTGCTCACGGATGTGGAGAGGTTCACTGTCGCGCGAAAGCAGGGCGGTGCTTTCTCTCTCAAGGGGAGGCGTTCATTCCATGGAATTCCTGTTAGAAGGATATTCCGTCAATTCGGCGACGTGGTTCTACCTCTCCACGCTGCTGATTCTGGCGGTGTTTTTTCGTTTCAACCGCCTCTGGTCGATCCGCAACCTCGACCTGATTCTTCTGCTCTGCGTCACTCCCGGGCTCCTGCTTGTCGATTCCGGCAATGAGGCGACCCGTCGACTCGGGTACGTCTGGCTGTTCACGATCTCCGGCCTGTTGAGCCTGCGGCTGTTTCTCGACCCCATTCTGCTCCGCCGCCCTCAGGTCGGGCAGAACCTCAACTCAGGGGGACTGGCGTTTCTCTGTATTTCCGCCGCGGCCTTTCTGACCGCCCAGGCGGTCAAGCAGACGCTGCCGAGCAGTACGACAGCGACGGTGCAGGAAGCCTCGGCAATGGTCAACCGAGTCTCGACGCCCGTTCCGAATCCGATGGGGGATGAGCCACAGGTCGGCCCAGCCGCCACGCTGATTGCCGCACCGGTCGGATTCGTCTTCGAAGACTTCGCGGCGCGGGTCCTGTCGGTCCTCGCCCACGGGGCCGTCGTGACCGGGCTCATTCTCGTCGGGCGCAATCTGTTCGGCGACAGCCAGCTCGGCCTCGCGATGGGGACCCTCTACCTGCTGCTCCCCTGTACGGCGATGAAAGTCGGGGAGTTCAACCACGTCCTCCCCTCCGCCCTGATCGTCTGGGCGGTTGTCTGCTACCGAAAGCCGATTGTCGCGGGAATCCTGCTGGGCCTTGCCTGCGGGACGATGTTCTTCCCCGTCTTCCTGCTGCCGATCTGGCTCGCCTTCTATGGCCGGCGGGGGGCGGTCCGGTTCGGACTGGCGCTTGGAGTTGTGGCGCTCGTGATGGTTGGATGCCTCGCCCTGACCTCGAACGACAGCGGAACGCTCGTCCGAAAGATGCTCGGCTCGATCGACATTGCGTCCATCGCCTTTCGAGGGGATCTCAATGCCGAAGGGTTCTGGAAGGACACCGACTACCTGTCGGTCTACCGGATCCCGGTCATTGCGACATACATCATCCTGCTGATCTTCACGACGATCTGGCCTCGCAGGAAGAACGTCGAGCACCTCTTGGCGCACTCGGCTCTCGTGATCATCGGCACGCAGTTCTGGTATCCGCGGCAGGGGGGCGTTTTCATCCTGTGGTATCTGCCGCAGCTCCTGCTGGTGACGTTCCGTCCCCGGCTGGTGCATCTCCTCCCGCCCGACAACGCCGCG
>JAEYWB010000341.1 GCA_023429275.1 Planctomycetota bacterium | reverse complement strand
CTTCAGGCCTTCGCTCCTTGTCTGTCGTGAATCACCCGGCCCGGTGGGCCGGGCTGGAGGAACGGATGGCCTTTCAGGCCGCCAAGTCCCCTGCTGCCAGGCATTGACCAAAGCGAGCCTCACTGCTTCGCCACCTTCAAAGGGCTGACCTGAAAGGTCGTGCCACGGAGCTGTGGAGCTCCACGCCTCGATCAGCGGATGTAGCGGACCTTCGAGAAATCCGGCAGCCGGATGTAGCGGACGTCTCCCCCGAGTTCCAACCGGGCCTGGCGGGAGGGGAGATGGACGATGAACGGCTTGCCGATGAGCGAGTCCCGCGCGATGGCCGGGGCATCCCAGGCGCGGCTGTCGACCGAGACCGGGCTGTTGTCGCCGAGGACGAGGAACTCCGTGGCCCCCAGGACGAAGTCACGATCCTTGCTGGCGTTCTTCGGCGTGTAGTAAACGTCGCGGTCGAGTCGCAGGTGAGTGAGCTTCACGCTTCCCCCCGTCGCGGCAAAGCGGACCGGCGATTCCACCGTCCGCGATCCCTGAGCCTTCGAGGCATACAACAGCGGCTCGAACAGGAGTTCGCCGTTGATCGCCACGAGAACCTGCCGGTCCATCACCGAGAACTCGACCGTCTGCGGGCGACCGTCCTTCGCTGGCGGGAGCACTCCCTTGCGGATCGGCTCAGTCCCCTTGTCGACCGACAGATAGACCTGCCGGTCGTCGGCGTGGAACTCGCAGGCGAAGGTCCGCTGGTCATCCGACAGTTCGAGGACGAACGTCGCGCCGGGAAGAAGATCGAGATCGCACGAGACCATCAGGTCGTGGACCGGGTACTCCCTGGGGGCCGAATCGCCGCGGTTGTACCCGTAGTGGTCGGTAATCGGAACGACGTGAGAACGCTCGTAGAGCTCGTGAATGACCCGGGCGGCTTCCGGCCCGGGATTCAGGGCGAGGATCTCGTCCCGCAGCGTGGAGGGAACCGAGCCGGAAGCGACGAGCTGCCCCTTGCCCCGGTCGAAGGTCACGGCATTCGCGGCGGACGCTGGAAGCTTGATGATGCCCGATTTGAACGGGACAGAGACGCGGTGAATCTCCGCATCCGCTTCGCGGACCCAGTTGCGATAGGCGACCCAGTCAAGCGAGACGGGCGCCGCGGCGTCATGGGCGAACGAAAACTCTCCCGGGCGCGATCGCCATCCGGTGTCCTTGCGAACGGGCTCCCAGCGGGGCCGCCAGTCGGGGGAATCGCTATCAGGCTCGAAGTCGTGGTCATCGACCGGAATCCGGACGCCGCGCTGCGCCGCGAGCGGCTTTCGCTGCAGCTGTCCGTTGGCGTAGACGTTTCCTTCGTGGAGCCGGATTGTCTCTCCCGGCAGGCCCACGACTCGCTTCACGTACGGCTGGGCCGGGTCATCCGGATTGCGGAAGACCACGACTTCCCAGCGATGGGGATCGCGGAGGTCGTAGATGTTCTTATGAACGAGGAGCTGGTCCCCCTCGTTGCGGGGGAAATCCGCCAGCTCGATCTCTTTCAGGCCACAGTTCGGGCAGGAGCAGATCCCTTCCTGCCGGGCGAGGACCGAGTCGATCGTGACGAGTTCGGCTTCGTCTTCCCCATGTCCCTCTCGCGACTCAACGTTCGCCCCGAGTGTCGCAGTGGACTCTTCCACCGGGACGCCGCGGGGAAACGTGTAGTGGCAGGAAGGACAGGTGACCTGCTTGTGATAGCCCAGCAGCGAGGGGGCCATCGAGCCGGTCGAGATCAGGTATCCCTCGGCGGCAAAGATCCGAAAGATCGTGACCGAAATCGCGAGAATGATGACCGACTCGCAGACCTGGCGGAGGACGCCGGGACCGCTGAGTTCGGAATCGGATGAGGTTTCGATCGACCGCAACATGCACCTTCGCGGGCCGTGCCGATGCGTTGGCGACGGGCGCAGGTGCGATTATAGGAATTGTGCCGGACCGGAGGGAACGGCTGATCGTCCGAGGCGAAACGGTTCTTCCGATTGTGCCGGCCTTACCCCGTGATGGTCCAGCGGAGATAGGCCTCGATGAACGGATCCAGTTTCCCGTCAAAGACTTCCGTCGGATTTGTCGTCTTCAGTTCGCTCCGGGTGTCCTTCACGAACTGCTCCGGCTGGAGGACGTAGTTGCGGATCGTCTGTCCACCGAAGCCGATCTTCGACTTTTCGCCGCGGCGGGCGGCCTGTTCCGCATCGCGCTTCTCTTTCTCCAGCTGGTAGAGCTTGGCCTGCAGCATCTTGCGCGCAGCGGCCCGGTTCTGGTGCTGGCTCCGCTCGTTCTGACAGTAGACGACGACACCTGAAGGGAGGTGGGTCAGGCGGATGGCCGACTCGGTCTTGTTGACATGCTGTCCCCCCGCCCCCTGGGCGCGCATCTTGTCCTCGCGGACGTCCTTATCCCAGTCGACCTCGATGTTGATGTCGCCGACGACGTCGGGAACGACATCGACCGCGGCGAATGACGTCTGCCGTTTGTCGCCGGAGCCGAACGGGCTCATCCGGACAAGGCGATGCTGGCCGGTCTCTCCCTTGAGGTATCCGTAGGCGTAGTCCCCCTTCACCATGATCGTCCCGCTGCGGATTCCCGCCTCTTCGGCGTCGGAGCGGTGCATGAGGTCGACGGTGAAACCGTGATCTTCCGCCCAGCGGCTGTACATCCGCATCAGCATTTCTGCGAAGTCGGCGGAGTCGGTCCCCCCTTCGCCCGCCTGCAGCGTGACGTAGGCGTCCGCGGCGTCCTCAGGATCGGCCATGCTCGCCTGGAGCTCGACCGCAGAGATCTGCTCGCGAAGCCGCTCGTTCTGGCTGCGGACTTCCGCCACGTTCTCCGGAGACGGATCGTCGTCGACGAACTCGAGGAGAACCGTCAGGTCGTCCCCCCCCTGAATCAGCTCCTTGAGCGACTTGAGCGTTCCGTTGAGCCGCCGCAGCTCCCCGACGAGGGCCTGGGCTTTCTCCTGGTTATCCCAGAAGCCCGGGGCGGTCATCAGGTCGTTGATCTCCGCCGCCCGCCTTACCTTGGTGTCGTAGTCAAAGAGACCCCCGGAGCTGGTGGATTCGATCCATCAGTACGGTGCATTCCTGGCGTGTGTCGCTGTCGAGCATGGCTTGAAGGTGGACAAGTGATCGGTCGAGGCGGTTCAGTCGAAGCCGCCAAAACCCGATGTTAAATGACAGGGGCGGATTCCTCCACCCGTTTCGATGCAAGACGCGCGGGGCGAGAGAGTTCATGTGATGCAATTCGCCGCGCAGTCGCAGCCCGACTTGCAAACATTGCAGACGTGGGATTTCCCACCCGGATTCGCCTTCTGAAGCCGCCCGCTCCCTTTCTAGAGTCCCTCCCGCGATCGCTGGCAGGAGGCCGGCACTTCGCACGAGAGGCGGTGAGTCGTTCGACTCCGTTCCGCCTCGCACTTCAAGGTTCGGGAGTCGGCACGGATGCCGCGAATCTCTCTCTGTCGTCGTGAAGCGCTCCGCATTCTGCTCGGCGGCACCGGTCTGTCGCTGACCGGATGCGGAACGATCCTCTATCCCGAGCGCCGCGGTCAGCCGAGCGGACCGATCGACTGGAAGGTCGTCGCGCTCGACGGCATCTTCCTGCTGCTGTTCGTCATTCCCGGGGTGATCGCCTTCGCGGTCGACTTCACGACCGGCGCAATCTACCTGCCGAGCTATTGCGAAGGGACGACGAGCGTCCCCCGCTCGGGCGAGCCACTTCGCAAGATCGAGGTCCCGCGGAGCGAACTGAGCGCGGCGGGAATCGAATCGGCCGTGTCGAAAGCGGTCGGCCGTGCGATCCGCCTCGTCAAAGGGGAGTACGCGACCGAGGAACTCGACTCGGTCGAGAACTTCGCACCGGCCGCCGAGCGGCTCTCGCTTCGGGCGCAGTCCGATCCGACGGTCCTGCGGTGCCAGTCCGAGTAGTGGGTAGTGAGTAGTTGGTAGTGGGTAGGACAGGATCCTTCCTGCTACCCACCACCAACTACCCACTGGCTTCTTAGAATCCCCGCGCCGTCTTGATGTCTTCCATCGTCCGCAGGTCGTAGTCGATCCCGACGTAGTCGAGGAGCGAGCAGAGCGCCCGGACCGCGACCCCCATCCCGTCGGGACCGCTGAACCCGCCGAACTGGCCGCCCCCCTTGAGGTGGGGTTCCAGTTCCAGGAAGACGCCCGGGCAGCCGAGAGCCTGCATCTTGCTCGTCATCGGACCGAGGTTCTCCTTGAGGTTCCGCAGGATCGCCTCGTGGCCCGAATCGCCGATGTCGGCCGGGACGAAGTTCTTGAGCCGCTCCTCGTCGACGACGCCGGTCCATTCGAGGGTCGGATCGACGCGGTAGTCCTTGATGTGCGCCCAGCCCATCCAGTCGCGCATCGCGACGAACTCGTTGAAGCAGACGACCGGCGAGAGGTTCTGCGACGAGAGGTTGCCGCCGTCGAAAATGCAGACGAGGTTCGGCCGGTTGACCTTCTGCGCCAGGGCCGCGAGGAGACGGCCGTTCTGGCCGATCAGGTTCGCCTCGACTTCGAGACCGTAAACGAGGCCATGCTTTGCGCACTCCTCGACGATCGGGTGAAGCTTCTCGACCGCCTCGTCGATGTACTTCCAGGGATCGTCCCCCTTGGGATGATAGAACGAGAAGCCACGGAGGAGCTTCGCGCCGAGCTTGACGGCCGAGTGGATGCTTCGGGCGACCTCGGTCTCGATGTACTGCTGGATCGGGACGAACTTGTTGTGCGAGCCGTCTTCGCGGTCGAGCAGCTTGATCTTGCCGATCCGCGATCCGATGCTCGTGACGCTCATGCCGTAGTCGAGCTGGATCTGTGAAAGCTTCGCCAGCTTTTCGTCACTCAGCTCGGTGACGTGTTCGACCTTCCCCTCCCCCGTGACGTCGATGAACCGGGGGCTGTAGTACTTGAGGCCGAGCGCCGACAGGACCGCGAGCTGCTCGACCGCTGTCTTGGAACGGGCCGCTTCATCGGCAAAGGCGCTCAGGACGATGAACGGACGGGAACGGGACGAGCTGTCAGCGGAAGCCATTTCAACCTCGGTCGAGATTCGGTGTTTCAGCGCGGCCAGAGGACATCGGCCCCGTTGGGGGGAGCGCACCTGCGATGCCTCTCGCCACGCCGACCGGATTCTACAGGTCGCGAACGAAAATGCCCGCCGAACGAGAGGCCCGGGTCGCCGAGGGGCGGAAGGGGCCGCGGAGGGGAATCATCCTGCCCCGATTCCGTTCGATTGCCAACGGCCACCGGCTTCCCTGTACACTGCCCGGAGGCGTCCAGCGCCGGATGAGTGTTCCAGGGCAGAAGGAGATAACAGTGCAGTGCGTGATGCTGGGGACCGGAGGGTTCCACCCCAACGAAACGCGCCACACCGCGGGAGTGATGCTCCCCGCCTGCGGAGTCGTGCTCGACGCCGGCACCTCCGCCTTCCGGATCGCGGAGCAGCTCCAGTCCCCTGACCTGCAGATCTTCCTCTCTCACCCCCACTGGGATCACATTGTCGGACTGACGTTTCTCCTCGTCCCGATGATCGACGGTCGCATCCAGCGGTGCCGGGTCTATGGAGACGCCCACACCCTCGATGCCGTGAAGACTCACCTCTTCGCGCAGGCGACGTTTCCGATCCTCCCCGGCTTCGAGTTCGTCGCGCTCGATCGCATCGCGGAGATCCCGGTTCGCGGCGGAACGATGCGGCACCAGGCTCTTCCGAGTCATCCTGGCGGTTCGCGGGCCTACCGGCTCGACCTCGAGGGGACATCGCTCGCCTACGTGACCGATACCTCAACGGACGGGACCTACGCCGACTTCATTCGAGGAAGCAGGACGCTCATCCACGAATGCTACTTCGCGGACGGACGCGAATCCCTGGCGGAGAAGACGGGGCATAGCTGCCTCAGCCCGGTCGCCCGCGTCGCGGCCGAAGCAGGAGCGAGGAAGCTCTTTCTGACGCACATTGACCCGCTCTTTCCGGATGCCTCGTCGCTCGACCTGGGGATCGCCCGGCAGGTTTTCGAGCAGACCGAAATCGCGCGTGACGGACTGACGTTCGATCTCTAGAGGCGGCCGGCAGGTCGCGGCCACGACATTCAGCGCCGCGCAAGAAAAAGCACCGGACGCCCGAGACGTACGGTGCTCGATTCTGAAACGCGGTCCTGTCAGGGACGCCGGCCGAGCGGACTCGGCTGAAGTCGATCAGTAGCGGTCGCGGCCACCGCCGCCGTACCCACCACCGCCCCCATCGTAGCCGCCCCCTCCACC
>JAEYWB010000196.1 GCA_023429275.1 Planctomycetota bacterium | reverse complement strand
TGAAGGAACGCCGGAGAGGTCCGTTTCAGCAGTGGTCGCTTCGTGTCGGCCATGCTTCCAGCATAGCCGCGAATTTCCGAAAAACAATATCTTTTTATCGATATTCGTGATGTCGCGGCCGTCCTGCAATTCGGTCCTCAAGGCCAGTCAACAACGAAGACGGTGTGCCGGCCTTCTTCGTGCCCGCCATGAGTGACCTGGTTTCGCGGACGGCACCTACGGGTCGAAAAAGATGGTGACCTTCGGCAGGGCGGCTTTCACCACCGCAACGCCTTGCCGGCCCCCGTGCACGCGGTCCCCATCCCCGCGTGTCGATCTACTTTGCCCCTTCATGCAGAAGCTTCAGCCACGCGGCCGCCCGGTCGGGCCAGGTGTCGATCGTCGTCCCGGCGACGGGACGCAGTCCGTAGCCGTGACCGCCCGCCTGGTAGACGTGCAGCTCCGCGGGGATCTTTCGCTGCTTGAGAGCCGCATAGAAGAAGACCGGCCCGAGCGACGTCGAACCGTCGTCGTGCGTGTGAAGCAGGAACGTCGGCGGGATCCTCTCCGTGAGCGTCAGATCCGGAATCAGCTTCTCGGCCTTTGCGTCCCAGAGGTTCCAGGGATAGATGAGAAGTGCAAAGTCGGGTCGGCAGGAGGTCTTTTCGATGTCGTCCACCGGCTCGTACGACCGTTCGTCAAAGCGGGTCGCCGTGAGCGCAGCGAGTTGTCCGCCCGCCGAGAATCCCATCACGCCGATCCGGTCGGGCTTCAGCCCCCACTCCGCGGCGCGGCTGCGAACGAGAGAGAGCGAACGCTGCGCATCCTGCAGTGGCCGCTTCCACGCGGCGTCGCTGCTGCCGTTCTTCGTGCGGTACTTCAGCACGAATGCCGTGATCCCCTGCCCGTTGAGCCACCGCGCCGGCTCGGAGCCCTCCTTGTCGGTCACGCAGTAGTTGTAACCCCCGCCCGGAAAGATCAGCACCGCGGCCCCGGTCCGCTTGTCGGCCGGGGGAGAATAAACCTCGATCGTCGGCTGGGTGATCTTCGTGATCCGCGTCGCCGGCGGCTTCTCGGTCGGACGGGGCGGGATCGCCTCCCCTCGGGAGAGAGCTGTCTCCCCGGGGGGCATCGCCTCATTCCACGGGAGAAGAACCTGGTCCGGCTCCTCCGCGAAGAGAGAGAGCGGCAGAAAAGCGATCAGCGCAAGGGCGAGCAGCGGTCGTGTGCACATGACGGGAGATTACGACAGCCGCAGCCGCAATCGGTAGTCAGCAGGACCCGGCCAGGCGGTCCCGGCCAGGCGAAGCTCAGTTGTCTTCCCAGCGGGGCGGCGGGAGGCGGGTCTCGTTGACCGGCAGCTTCTCCAGGACCGGCCGGACCCGTTCCGGCGTAAATCCGAACTGGGCGGACTTGGTGGCGAAGCAGAGGTTCTCCCAGCGTTCCCGCGCGAACTGCTTCACGACGAAGTCGAGACAAGGGGGGTCATGCTGGGGAATCACGTCGAACAGGCGAAAGTA
This sequence comes from Planctomycetota bacterium, assembly GCA_023429275.1. Classification (GTDB taxonomy): domain Bacteria; phylum Planctomycetota; class Planctomycetia; order Planctomycetales; family Planctomycetaceae; genus Planctomyces_A. The sequence goes on along the minus strand of JAEYWB010000196.1, from coordinate 1,206 downwards.
GCGTCGCTCGAACTCGCGGTAGTAAATCCGCCCGCTCATGTGCTCGAGGAGGCACTCCCGCACGAACTGCACCCAGAAACGGCGGTTCCAGTCGTAGAGCGCTCGGAGACCCTGGTCGTGGCGAGCCTTCTCGCTCTCGATCCACTTGTGTTTCCAGGCTTCAAAACGGGCAAACTCGTAGACGCTCCGTTGAGGAACGTCGTCGTCATGCTCGACCATATCCGTCCTGCTGAGGTGACTGCGCTTCACCTGGTGAGTCGGGCTTCATCCCCGGCTCGCAGGTCCCCGCAAACAACTCTCCATCCTTCCGCCTGTTCGATCAGAACCCGCTCGGCGACAAGTGTGAAAATTGATCACTGGGAGTCATCAATCTTCTGTAACCCTATCTCACGAATCGGATCGGGCAAAGTGGGAGTTTCAGGATCATTTCGAGGAAAGCTTGACAATTCCGAGCTTCCGTGGTCCGGCGAAACGACAACGACAGACCGGATCGGCATGTCTGTTCCGTCAGTTCAGGGGAAAAGGAGCATTGCGAGTTGGAATGACTGGTCACCCGGGCGTGACGAAAACAGAGCCTGACAAATGACGCGCGCGTCACCTTGTCAATCCCTTGCATCGTCTCCGCCAGAACTCTTTATCGGAAAGGAGTTTGCCGAAAGTCGCCCCACCTGCCAGACTGTGAACGACGCAAATCTGCAGCAATATGAAGCAGCCCACAGAGGCTCGGACATTTTGATGTCTTCCCCACACATAATCCGCCTTCAAGGACCCTGGGAGGCAGCTCCGTTGACCCCGGCCGGAGCTCCTTTTCTGAAGCTCCACCTTCCGGGAGAGGTGGAGCGGCTGAGCTATTTTTCCGGTGGCTTCCGGCTGAAACGGCGGTTCCATCGACCGACCGGACTCACCCCGGCCCACATCCTTGCACTGACACTTCCTGTTCCCGCGACTCAGGCGGCCATCCAGCTCAACGGCTATCCCCTTACGGCCGACGAGAACGGACCGGGCCGCTGGCGAATCGCCACGCTCGAACAGAGCAACATCCTCACGATCACGGTCAGCGACGACTCGTCGGAAGCATGGGCCCGCTGGCGGGAACCGGTCGTGCTCGAGATTCACTCGCCCCCGGAGGGTCAGGGCGGAGAGTAAGGAGGAAGGGAAAGGGCCGGGTGGCTAGGTGGCTAGGTGGCTAGGTGCTAGGTGCTAGGT
>JAEYWB010000172.1 GCA_023429275.1 Planctomycetota bacterium | reverse complement strand
TGAAGGAAGCGAAGGACCTGGTTGAAGGGGCTCCGAAGCCCGTCAAGACCGGCGCTCCGAAGGAAGAGGCCGAGAAGATCAAGAAGGAACTGGAAGCTGCCGGCGCCAAGGTCGAGCTCAAGTAGTTTGAGTTTTCAGTCGTCACTGGTCAGTTCTCAGTCAGGCCTGGCGTGGCTTCGCTGAGAGCCGAGGACCAATAACTGATGGCTGACCGCAGGCCGTAGCAAATTTCTCGCCGGACAGTTGTCAGCCCGACAGGGTTTCCCTATCATTTGGGTTGCCGACTGTCCAGCAGGAGAAGATCATTGATCAACCAACCGCGAGGGGCGCGGAATTCCGTGCCGCTCGCGAGTTCGTTGATGGGCTGAGATGGTCGGTCGAGAACGTTCCGGCGAGATCGTTCGCGATTTGCCGACCGGATGGATGGTCAACTGGGGGGTGGTGCGTGGCGGTTGGATGAAGCCCGCGCCGACGTAAGGAGTTCCGCCGTTGCGCGCACGCCTGCAAGGGTCGAGGTCGCCCGGTGATTTTGCGCGCCCGCCTCGCTGGCGCAAGCATTTGTTCAGGAAATCTCACAACCGACCGAGTGTCGTTGCCTTCCCCCTGGCAAGTCCACTCGCCGGACCGCCGCCTCGCTTTTCAGCGGCCAGGGCTTTTTGACCGGATCCGAGCACTCATTTCGTCGGTCCGTTTTCGACACCGCTAACACATCTCCCGCCCCACGGGACACAGAGGGACCAGCATGGCAATCTCTTCCCAGCGCATTCTGAAGATGGACGAAGTCAAGCACTTCGGCCAGATTCAGGGGCAGTTCGAGCTTTCCGATCTGACGCAGATTCAAACCGAGTCGTATGCCCGGTTCCTGCAGTTCGAGAAGCGTCACGATCAGCGGAAGAACCAGGGTCTCGAAGAGATCCTCCGCGAGGTCTTCCCGGTTGAAAGCTACGACGGGCTGCACCGTCTCGAGTACATCAAGTACGAGCTCGGCAAACCCCGCTACACGCCGACTGAGTGCCGCCAGCTCCGCCTGACCTACGGCCGGCCGTTCCGCGTCTGGCTGCGGCTGGTCAAGGAGCAACCGATCGAGGAAGAAGTTTATCTCGGCGACATGCCGATCATGCTCGGCGGCGGTGAGTTCATCATAAACGGGGCCGAGCGCGTCGTTGTCAGCCAGCTTCACCGGTCCCCCGGCGTCGACTTCGTCAAGAGTGACGAGCCCGATCGCAAGGGCTACAGCTGCCGAATCATTCCGGAACGCGGTAGCTGGATCGAACTCGTCGTCAGCAAGAAGGAGACACTCGGCGTCCGGATCGACCAGAGCGGCCGGTTCTCGGCAATGACGCTGCTCCGCGCGATGGCGCCGGAGTACTCGACCAGCACGGACCTGTTCCGGCTGTTCTACGAGGTCAAGAGCGTCAAGGTGAAGGCGGGCGGGGACGAGGCGCTGGTTGGCCACTACGCCGCCGACGACATCGCTTATCCCTCGGGCGAGCGGGTCGGTGAGATCATCACCGAAGTCGGCCGCCGCATCACCAAGTCGAACGCCCAGGAGATCATCGAGGCGGGGATCAAGAACGTCCTGCTGATCGACGACACCGAAGACGACCTGATCATCAACTCGGTCCTTGAGGACTCGACGAACAGCCACGAAGAGGCCCTCCTCAAGATCTACCAGCGTCTCCGGCCCGGCAACCCGCCGCAGCTCGAGAAGGCGATGGCGCTGTTCAAGGAAAAGTTCTTCGACGTCAACCGGTACCGCCTCGGGCGCGTCGGCCGGTTCCGTATCAACCGCAAGTTCGGCCAGGACATCTCGGATGAGGAGATGACCCTGCAGCCGATGGACTTCATCAACTCCATCCGGTACCTGGTCAAGCTTCGCGTTCACGACCAGACCGCGCACGTCGACGACATCGACAACCTCGGTAACCGCCGCCTCCGCACGATCGACGAGCTCGCCTCGGAAGAACTGCGGAAGGGCTTCCTCAAGCTTCGCCGCACCGTCCAGGAGCGGATGAGCATGAAGGAAATGGAGAACATGACCCCGCGGACGCTCGTCAATCCGAAGAGCGTTTCGGCGGCAATCGAGTTCTTCTTCGGCCGCAGCGAGCTGTCGCAGGTCGTCGACCAGACGAACCCACTTTCGATGATCACCCACGAGCGCCGTCTGTCGGCCCTCGGTCCTGGCGGTCTCAACCGGAAGCGTGCGGGCTTCGAAGTCCGCGACGTTCATATTTCGCACTACGGCCGTATCTGCCCGATCGAGACGCCTGAAGGAACGAACATCGGGCTCATCTCGAGCCTGAGCATCTACTCGAAGGTCGATGACTACGGCTTCCTGATCACTCCGTACCGCAAGGTCTCGGCCGGCAAGATCCTCGACGAAGTCGAGTGGCTCCGGGCCGACGAAGAAGCGAACGTGATGGTCGCCCCCGCCGACACCGTGGTCGAGAAGGGCAAGATCGTCCAGGAACGCGTTCTCGCCCGCTGGCGGAACGACGTGCACTGGGTCGAAGGGAAGGCTGTCCAGTACATCGACGTCGCTCCCGCGCAGATGGTCGGAATCTCGGCGGGTCTCATCCCGTTCCTCGAGCACGACGACGCCAACCGGGCCCTGATGGGTTCGAACATGCAGCGGCAGGCGGTGCCGCTCCTCATCGCCGAGCCGCCGATCGTCGGTACCGGCCTCGAGGACGAACTGCCGAAGTACTCGGGCATGGTCCCCCGGGCCGAGCGGGCCGGGAAGGTGACCTATGTCGACGCCGACCGGATCGAAGTCGACGGCAAGAACTATCCCCTCCGCAAGTACACCGGCCTCAACGAGCGGACCTGCCTCAACCAGACTCCGATCGTCCAGGTGGGACAGCGGGTCAAGAAGGGCGAAATCCTCGCCGACAGCGCGGCGACTCGAAACGGGGTCCTGTCGCTCGGCCGGAACGTGCTCGTCGCGTTCATGTCGTGGGAAGGGTTCAACTTCGAAGACGCCATCATTCTCTCGGAGCGGCTCGTCAAGGAAGACGTCTACACGTCGATCCACATCGACGAGTTCGACGTCGAGATCCGCGAGACGAAGCTCGGCCGTGAAGAGTTCACCCGCGACATTCCGAACGTCAGCGAGAAGGCCCTCCGCCATCTCGATGAGAACGGGATCGTCCACGTCGGAACCCGCGTCCGCCCTGGCGACATCCTCGTCGGGAAGGTGACGCCGAAGGCCAAGACCGAGCTGACCCCGGAAGAAAAGCTCCTCGCGGCGATCTTCGGCAAGGCCGGCGAAGATGTGAAGAACGAGTCTCTCGAAGTCCCGTCGGGCGTCGAGGGGATCGTCATCCACACCGAGAAGTTCTCTCGCCGGATGAGCCTGTCCGAGGTGGACCGCAAGAAATTCGACCAGGACGTCAAGAAGGTCGAAACCACCGGCCAGACGACCGTTGCCGAAGCCTTCCTGGCATTCGTCAGCGAGATGGACAAGGTTCTCGGCAAGCACCTGACGGACGATGACGGACGCGAACTTCGCACCATCGCCGACCACAAGTTCCTGTCGGAATACGCCCGCAAGTTCCCGACGGCCTTCGAGCAGCTCGATATCCGCAGCCCGCAGAAGCAGGCGGACGCCCGCAAGCTGTTCAAGGAGACCTGGTCAGCGGTCGAAGACGCGATCGATGACGCCGAGCTGAAGCTCAACAGCATGAAGCGCGGCGACGAGCTGCCGAACGGCGTGCTCCAGATGGTCAAGGTCTACGTCTCGTCCAAGCGGCAGATCTCTGTCGGGGACAAGATGGCCGGTCGCCACGGGAACAAGGGAGTCATCTCCAAGATCCTGCCGATCGAGGACATGCCCTACCTCGACGACGGGACTCCGGTCGACATCATCCTCAATCCGCTGGGGGTGCCGAGCCGTATGAACGTCGGCCAGATCCTCGAGACCCACCTCGGGTGGGCCGCCTCGAAGCTCGGCTTCCGCTGCATCTGCCCGGTGTTCGACGGCTGCAGCCCTGAAGTCATGGAGCAGGTCCTCCAGGAAGCCGAACTGCCGACCGACGGCAAGGTCCGCCTCAACGACGGCCGGACCGGTCTCCGGATGGAGCAGAAGACGACCGTCGGAATCATCTACATGCTCAAGCTGCACCACCTCGTCGACGACAAGGTGCACGCCCGGGCAACGGGACCGTACTCGCTCATCACGCAGCAGCCGCTGGGTGGTAAGGCCCGCTTCGGCGGTCAGCGGTTCGGGGAGATGGAAGTGTGGGCCCTCGAAGCGTACGGGGCGGCCTACATCCTCCAGGAGCTCCTGACCGTGAAGTCCGACGACGTCGAAGGACGTACGAAGATTTACGAGTCGATGGTCAAGGGAGAGAACACGCTCGAGGCCGGCACCCCCGCCAGCTTCGACGTGCTCATGAACGAGATTCGCGGACTGTGCCTCAACCTGCAGCTCGAAAAGGCGAAGGTCTGAGAAGACGTTTTCAGTCGTCAGTTTTCAGTTCTCAGTCAGTGAAGGCCTGACTGAGGACTGCGACGACTCGCAAGACGACCGCACGAAAGAGCCAGCCTTCCTGACTGACGACTGATAACTGAAGACTGAAAACTCCTCTAAGGGAGGCTCGCATGAGCACTGGTGGCGATGGTGTTTACGATCGGGTGAATGACTACGGCGCGGTGAAGATCACCCTCGCCAGTCCGCACGACATCCGCAGCTGGTCCTTCGGCGAAGTCAAGAAGCCGGAAACGATCAACTACCGCACGTACCGTCCGGAGCGCGACGGCCTGTTCTGCGAACGGATCTTCGGGCCCGAGAAGGACTGGGAATGTGCCTGCGGCAAGTACCGCGGCATGAAGTACAAGGGGATGATCTGCGACCGCTGCGGGGTCAAGGTCACGCACTCCCGCGTCCGCCGCAAGCGGATGGGCCACATCGAGCTGGCAGCGCCGGTCGTCCACATCTGGTTCTTCAAGAGCATGCCGAGCCGTCTCGGCGCGCTGCTCAACATGAAGACCACCAGCCTCGAGAAGGTGATCTACTTCCAGGACTACGTCGTGACGGACCCCGGCGATACGCCGCTCCGCAAGACGCAGATGCTGACGGAAGAGGAATACCGCCAGGCCAAGGAAAAGTACGGTGAGACCGCCTTCACGGCCGAGATGGGCGCCGAAGCGGTCTTCAAGCTGCTGACGACGATTCAGCTCAACGATGAGTCGAAGAAGCTCCGCGCCGACCTCAAGGCGACCGGCAGCGTCCAGAAGCAGAAGGATCTCATCAAGCGGCTGAAGGTCATCGAGGCGATCCGCGACAGCGAGAACCGTCCCGAGTGGATGGTCCTCAACTGTGTCCCGGTCATCCCGCCGGACCTGCGTCCC
>JAEYWB010000111.1 GCA_023429275.1 Planctomycetota bacterium | reverse complement strand
GTACTTCACCTTGTCCTGCCACGGCTTCTCACGCTCGTGGTGATAGAGGTGTCCGGGGTTGTAGCGGATCTTCGCCACGAACGGCGCGACCACCTCCGCCATCCGGTAGTTCTCCTGCAGGTCGACGGCGAGGTTCGCCTCGACCTGCTGCGAGATCTCGCGCAGCGCGTCCGCATCCTTCCGGCTGTCGACAGCGACGCGGATCACGTCCGCTCCTGCGGCGACCAGATCCCGGATCTGCTCGACCGTCGCCGCAACGTTCTGCGTGTGCGTCGCCGTCATGCTTTGCACGGCGATCGGATTCCCCCCTCCGATCGTGACCGAGCCGATCCGAACGGGCCGAGTGGGGTTACGGGTGAGTTCACGAGTTTCCAACGAGCCACTCCCTTGCCGCATGCACGGATGGCCGGGGCAGACTCTGCCCGGCACTGCCGCAAAATAAACCGCTACGAACTATATGGGTTCAACAGGGATTGTCCCATTCTTCGACACAGGAACGCATCGACTCTTGCAGATGAAAGACTGCGAACGGCAAATCCCCGCATGGCAGTCTCGGCCCCCACACGTATGGGAAGAATCAAATCTTCGAGATGAAGTCGGGCGTTCTTTTCCGTCGAGACAACATGGCACCTTTGGGATCCCTCACTTTTGACTTGATTCTCTCGACTTTTGGCCGTGCATATCCGCACATGCGAACCAGGTGACCAGCCGTGGCTCAAGAGGTTTCGAACATCTGGAAGCAGTCGGTTGAACAGCTCAAAGCCCTGGCCGATCCGCTGCGGATCCGCCTGCTGCGAGAGCTGGCCAATGCTCCCCGGACGGTGACCGAACTGGCGGCACTTTACGAGACCGATATCGGGGGGCTCTCGCACCACCTGGGGGTGCTGTTCCGGGTCGGGTTGGTCAAGCGGACGAGGCAGGGGCGATTCGTGGAATATCGAGTCTCCACTCCGGTCGCCCAAGGGGGGATGGAGAACGAGCGGGTGCGGATCTCGCTCGCGAACCTCATCATCGAGTACCTGCGGTAAATCGCTCCAGGGCTGATTCTTCGTCCGATCGCCAGCCCCGAGCTGGCTCCGAAGTTCCCTGAAGTTGATCGATCGGCGACCGATCGCCGATGCCGCAGATGGAAGGGCTGCTGCCGCTCCTGGTGTCGCATGCTGCCCCAAGTGATGGCTTCGTCAAGGATTATGGCGGCTCTCCGCCGCCTCGTGCCTTGGCATGGCAGATGCATTCTAGGCACAATCCGCTGTCGGTTGTTCGGCTTCTCATCTGCATTCCGCGATGTGAGCACGCCGGGAGACTTGTCGGGCGGACGCTTCAACCCCTTTTGAGCATCAACAGGAGATCTGCCGTGAAAGTCCTGATCTGCTATTACAGCGCTTACGGGAACGTCTACAAGATGGCCGAGCTGATCGCCGAAGGCGTGCGGTCGGTGAGCGGGGCCGAGCCGGTCGTCCGCCGCGTTCCGGAGCTCGTCCCCGACGCGACCATCGAGGCCCGCCCCGATCTCAAGGCGGGCCGCGACATGCAGAAGCATATCCCGATCGTCAGTGTCGAGGATTTCAAGGAGGCGGATGCCTTCGCCTTCGGGACACCGACGCGGTTCGGCAACGTTTCGGCCCAGCTCAAGAACCGCATCGACCAGCTGACGGCCCTCTGGCTGAACGGAGAGTTCGAGGGGAAGCCGGCGGGGGTCTTTGTCTCGACCGGCAGTCTCCACGGCGGCCAGGAGACGACCATCCTGACGCTGATGGCACCGCTGCTCCACCTGGGGATGGTGCTGGTCGGCGTCCCGTATTCGAACAAGGAACTCTTCACGACGACCGGCGGCGGGTCTCCGTATGGCCCGGGGCATGTCGCCGGGGGGGATAACAAGCGGGAGATCGACGAGAACGAAGCGGCGATCTGCCGGGCCCTCGGGAAACGGCTGGCCGAAATCGGTTCCAAGCTCAAGAAGTCGTAGGACCTCCGTCCGGGGGCATTCGCTCGAGGGAGTGTGGCAAACCCTCGCAGGACCGCGGAGAATCTGACTGGGATTGATCGTCCTGCGGCAACAGAATGGGTGTGATGACCGCGGCGTTGCTTCCACCGAGCGACGGCTCCGTGGCCCCCATCGACTGGGGAGCCGCGTTTGCCGAGCATGCGCGGTGGTTGAGAACCGTCATCCGGTCGCGTCTCGGTGAAGACCGGGGCACCGACGACGTCCTCCAGGAAGTCGCCGTTGCCGCGGTCAGCGCCCCCAACCGCCCGCAGCTTCGGGAAGGAATCGCCCCGTGGCTCTATCGTGTGGCCGTCCGGCAATGCCTGATGTACCGGAGGACGATGGGGCGCCGACGGCGACATGTCGGTCAGTTCGCCGAGGAGGTCCGCCAGCGCGGCGAGTCGACGGAAGATCCGCTCCACTGGCTGCTCGGAAGCGAGCGCCAGAGTGCGGTCCGCGCCGCTCTGCAGACGTTGCCGGAAATCGATCGTCAGATCTTGTGGCTGAAGCACACCGAGAACTGGACCTACGAACAACTCGCGGACCGGCTGGGAGTGTCGGTTCGAACCATCGAATATCGCCTCCTGCAGGCGCGGAATCGCCTGAGGAAGGAACTTGTGAACAGTGGAGTGCGGGAGGACTCACAATGAGCCACCTCGATCTGGAACTCGAAATTCAGCGCTGCATCGACGGTCAGATGTCGGAGGCTGATCAGCAGAACCTGTTGCGCCGGCTGGAAGCGCGTCCCGACGGCTGGCGAAAGCTGTCGCTCGCTTTCGTCGAATGCCAGGTCTGGTCGCAGGCGATCCAGAAGGGGGAGACGGCCGTTGCGAAGAGTTCCGTCCCCGAGCCGAGACCGCTACGGCAAGCTCCTGTTGCGTTGTGGAGCAAGGTCGTCGCCTCGATGGCGGCGGGAATCATGGCGGGGCTCGTGATTCATCGACAATGGTCGGCAGTCCCGCCGGTCGGATCGGGGCCGTCGCTGGCCGCCGTCAGTGCGTCGAGCGGTTCTGGGACAGCGTCGGATTCGGCTCAGAGTCCCGTGAGCGCCAACTCGGCCGCCTCTCTGGCATCGAACCGGCCCGGTTCCCCGGAGATCCTTTCCCCCCAGGCCCGGCGGCAGTTGCGCGAGTCTGGATACCCGATCGACGAGGACCAGGTTTACTACGCGGTCCAGATGCCGGATGGCCGGTACTATGTGGTGCCGGTCGACAGATTGCGGCTCCGGAACCCGTAGGTCGGGGGACTGGCTGTTCCATAGAGACGTCGCCTCGCGGTTGATGTCCCCCCAGGGGGGACGTCGAGTCATTCTGCTCGAAAGGTCCGGACTCCGATTTGGGACGGGGGTCCGGACTTTTCGCGTTTTCAGAACGCCAATTCGTTTACTCCGATCCGGAACAAGTCCTGTTCCGACCTTCGCGGTCACCGCATTGTCGTCCTGCCGGGAGACTGGTAGCCTCGCCCACGATGCTCATCCCGTGATCGCGAGGCCGATATGCGCGACCCAGCTCTTCTTCGTCGGCGCGTGCTCCTGCGTGTCGTCCTGTTCCTCTCGGCTCTCGTGGTGACGACCGGCGCAATCGGAGAAGCTCCCGCAGGGGCCGAGAAGAACGGCCAGGGAGGCAAGACCGTCCGCCTGTTCACGGTCGGAAACAGCTTCTCCGGGAATGCCACGCGGTTTCTTCCCGCACTGGCGAAGGCGGGGGGCCACACGCTTCTCCTCCGGACAGCCTCCGTCGGCGGCGCTCCGCTTGCGCTGCATTGGGGCAAGGTCGAGGCGAACCAGAAGGATCCCATGGACCCGGCCGGCCTTTACGGCTCAAAGAAAAGCCTGGCCGAGGAAATGCGGGCTGAGGAATGGGACTACGTCACGATCCAGCAGGCCAGCATCAGGAGCCACGACCTCGAGACCTACCGGCCCTACGCCAGGAAGCTGCACGACTTCATCAAGGCGAACGCCCCCGGGGCGAAGGTGCTCCTCCACCAGACCTGGGCGTACCGGTCCGATGACAAGCGATTCGCCGGGTCTCCCAAGGCCGGAGAACCGGCCACGCGGGAAGAGATGTATCAGTCGCTGACGAATGCCTACCGGACGATCGCGGCCGAACTGGAGGCGCAGGTCGTTCCTGTCGGCGACGCGTTCCATCTCGCGGACTCGGACCCGAAGTGGGGCTACCGTCCCGACCCCTCCTTTGACCCGAAGACCGCATCGCCATCGGTTCTGCCCGACCAGTCCCGATCCCTGCACGTCGGATGGACCTGGTCGAAACCGAAGGAGGGGAAGCCCGCCCTGCAGATGGATGGCCACCACGCGAACGACGCGGGCCAGTATCTCGGAGCGTGCGTGTTCTACGAGGTGCTCTTCGGGGAGAGCGTCGAGGAGAACTCGTTCGTCCCCGGGGGACTCGACCGCGGCTACTCGCAGTTTCTTCGTCAGACGGCCCACCGTGCGGTCGAGGCGTCAAGACGGCAACCGGCGTCCTCGGCAGACAGTGCGAAGGGGTAATGGGAGCGCGCGGTTGAAGGAACCCCGCACTCGACGACTCCTTCCCGGAGACCGCGATGGGCTCGGAGTTTTGCCGACGATGCGAAGAGGCCGCCGAGAGGCTGGGGCGGACTTCGCTCGTGGCGCGCCTCGGCGAGGCTGCGGGGCGTGAGGCGGTCGAGCAGGCACTCGGGTCCGGCCGCCCCCGCCTGGCTGCCTGGGCTGCGGGACAGCTTGCCTCCTTCACCGAAGAGGAGCGAAACCGGTTCGTCGAGGTGTCTCTCGATGGGAGCGAGTCACTTCGGCTGGGCACGCTTCAAGTCGTCGTTGCGAGCCAAGTCGGCACGTGGCCCGATCCGGTCCTGAGTCGGATCGAGGCGGAACTCGAGCATCCTGATCGGGCGA
>JAEYWB010000054.1 GCA_023429275.1 Planctomycetota bacterium | reverse complement strand
AGGATAAGTCGATGGCTCCCGCTTTTTGAATTGGTCGTCACTCAAAAAGTGCGAAAGTCGAACTTAGGCGGAGGTGCGGCAACGGGAGGGGGCCGAGAGGTTCCAGGATACCCGATCGGACTGAACCGCGCGTGAAGCTCAGCCGTTCGGCGAACCGATTCCGCTGGCCGATGGAATCCTGGGCGCTCATTCCCGGCCATCCGCCCCCCGGCCATCCGCCCCCCGGCCGGCCGCTGACCGCCGTCTGTAACGCCTGAACAGATGCAAAGCGGCCCAACGACCCACCGCGACGATTGTCGCACCCGGGAGCGGGTTCTATTCTTCCCCATTCGCCGTCAGGGATGTTCGACAGTTCACGCGTTTCTCCTTCGAGCCGGTCCCCATGAAGCTGCAGTGCTCCCGTTCGCTCCTCGCCTCCGCCCTCGGCACGGTGGCGACCGTCGTTCCGTCGCGGACCCCCAAGGAAATCCTGCGGAACGTCAAGCTGATCGTCGGGAACGGGACCGCCACGCTCATCGGGACCGACCAGGAAGTCGGCATCCGGTACGTCATCCCCGAGATCTCGACCACCTCTTCGGGGGAGGCGCTCCTGCCGACCGCCCGGATGACTGCCATCCTCCGCGAAGTCCAGGACGACACGATCTCGCTCGAGGTGACCGAAGAGGCGCTCTGGGTCCGGACGGCCCACAGCGAATTCCGCCTCTCCGTCGAGAACCCCGCCGAGTTCCCTGACGTCGCCGCGTTCAACGAAGAGAACTACCACGTCATCCCGGGGAAGGCTCTCAAGCAGGGGATCCAGCGGACCTTGTTCGCGGCCGATGTCGAGAGCACCCGGTACGCCCTCGGCGGCGTCCTGATGGAGCTCCGGCCGACGCAGATGACCCTCGCGGCGACCGACAGCCGCCGGCTCGCCGTCTACAAGGCGGCCTGTTCTGCCCAGGGGAGCGTTTCGGAGGAGGTCGGGACGCCGGTCATCCCGTCGAAGGCGATGACCCTGATCGAGAAGAGCATCCAGGACTTCGAGCAGGAGGTCCATATCGCGATCCACAACAACGATGTGCTGGTCCGCTCCGGCAATTCGACGATCTACGCCCGGCTCGTCGAAGGCCGTTTCCCGCGGTACCAGGATGTCATCCCGCAGAGCTTCGAGGTCGAGATCCCGCTCGTGACCGGCCCGTTCCTCTCGGCGGTGCGGCAGGCGATGATCGTTCAGAGCGAGGAGAGCAAGGGGGTCGACTTCGTGTTCGACTCCGGGACGCTGACGCTCAAGAGCTCGGCGAGCGACATCGGAACGTCGAAGGTCGAGCTGCCGATCAGCTTCGACGGGAACAAGATCGACATCACGTTCGATCCGAAGTACGTCGCGGACTTCCTCCGCGTGCTCGACCCGACCGGCCAGATCACGCTGAACCTGATCGACTCGAACAGCGCGGCGGTCTTCAAGTCGGACGACACCTACACCTATGTCGTGATGCCTCTCGCCAAGGATTGAGGCGGGAAAGAGGCTCCGGACTCTGTCATGCGGCGTCCAGGACACGGGAAGCTGATGAGCGAAGATGAGAGGAGATTACGGTTCTACTCCTCTTCCTCGAGGCATCAGGAAGCCGGTGCCGGTCGGCAGAAGAGTTCAGGAAGACTGATCTTCGCTCATCCTCACTGATCCCGAACCTCTCGCGATGCGATCGGTGCGCCGACGTTGGCCGTTATGGGGTCTCTCGAACGAGCAACGGCTATCGCGGAACCCGAGCGAGCCCCCGGACAAGCCCTCTGGTCTCTGTGCTTTCGGTCCTGGCCCTCGTGGAACCCGCCATGCGCCACCTCTTTGCCGCGCTCATCGTCATCACTGTGGCGCTGTCGCTCTTCCCGGCCGAGTCCTTCGCCCGCCCTCAATACAACAAGGCCTTCAAAGAGACGTACGCCGGGATCAAAGCCCCCATCAACTGTGGCGTCTGCCACGGCGACGGAGGGAAGGAGAAGACGAAACAGACCCTCTACGCCAAGGATCTTGCCGGCTCTCTCGGTATCAAGAACCAGAGAGCTCCGAACAAGATCCTCGACGCGCTCCGGGACGCCGAGGGCAAAGAGGCCGAGCCCGGGAAGACCTGGGGAGACTATCTCAACAACGGACTGCTCCCTCCTCCGTAGCGCACAGGCAAGCCGGTTCAAGGGACCGGTTGATGCGTCGATCGCTGCCGGGCCGCGTCGTAGCTCGATTGGGAGGGAGCCGCGCCGAGGGGGCACGTTTGCTCTATTCTTCGTTGGAAGCCCGTTCGCGGTCTGGAGTGCCGCGCGAACATCTCCGAGAGAATTCATGGCTCGCTGCGATCAAGGTTACCTGTGCGACGTCTGCGGAGACGAGGTGGAGGACATCACCGGGAGCGATCTCTACCTCCGGTATGTGACCGGCCAGCTCGACGGCCGGGCGCTTCTGGCGACCCCCGAGCGGCACATCCGCTGTAACCCGACCGAAGCGCAGTTCATCGTCGATCCCGCGTTCGATCCGGTCACCGTCGAGGGGGTCTTCGCAAAAAGCGAGCTCGATCCAGCGTTTGTGAGCGAGCGAGAATCGCTTCTGACGCGGGGCTGGCGTCGTCTCCAGGAGATCGCCGCCCTTCCCGCTCCGCTCCCCGTCCATGAGTATCCGCTTCCGGAGTTCCGGAAGACGCACCCAGAGGCCTGACCCCTCGCCCCTCTGCGCCTATCCTCTCCCGGCCCCGACCTCCTACGGCCTGACGCCGACAGCCTGCCCCATGGGTTACCGCAACCTCCAAGCCTGCATCGCCGATCTCGAGCGGACGAAGCAGCTCGTCCGCATCCCGGTCGAGATCGATGCCCGTCTCGAAGCGGCCGAGATCCACCGCCGGGTCTATCAGGCGAAGGGGCCCGCGATCCTGTTCGAACGGGTGAAGGGCTGCCGGTTCCCGATGGTCAGCAACCTGTTCGGCACGGTCGACCGGACCCGGTTCCTGTTCCGCGACACGATCGAGCGGGTGAAACACCTTGTCGGCATCAAGCTCGACCCCGCCACGGCGCTCCAGCATCCCTGGGAATCGGCGAAGGCGCTCCCGCTCGCGTGGGCGATGCGTCCCAAGTACGTGTCGCGCGGTCCCGCGACGATGCATGAGACGACGCTCGACCAGTTGCCCCAGCTCGTGAGCTGGCCGCGCGACGGCGGGCCGTTCGTCACGCTTCCCGCGGTCTACTCCGAAGATCCCGACGCTCCCGGCTGGCGAAAGTCGAACCTCGGGATGTACCGGATCCAGGTCGGTGGCAACCAGTACGCCCCGAACCGCCAGGTCGGCCTGCATTACCAGATTCACCGGACGATCGGCGTCCAGCACGCGAAGGCGATCCGCCGGGGCGAGCCGTTCCGGGTGAATGTGTTCGTCGGGGGCCCGCCAGTGATCCCGGTCGCCGCGGTGATGCCCCTTCCGGAAGGACTCTCGGAGCTGACCTTTGCCGGGGCGCTCGGCGGGCATCGGGTCTCGCTCATTCGTCAGAAGGAGGGGCTTCCCGTCCTGGCGGAGGCGGACTTCTGCATCAGCGGGACGGTCGATCCGAAGACGCTTCCTGAGGGGCCGTTCGGCGATCACCTCGGCTACTACAGCCTCGCGCACGAATTCCCGGTGTTGAACGTCGACAAGGTCTTTCATCGCCCCGGGGCGATCTGGCCATTCACGGTTGTCGGCCGGCCGCCGCAGGAGGACACCGCGTTCGGCGAGATCATTCACGAGATCACCGGCCCTGCGATCCCGCAGGTTCTTCCCGGGGTGAAGGCGGTTCACGCGGTCGACGCCGCGGGGGTCCATCCGCTTCTCCTGGCGATCGGGAGCGAGCGATACGTCCCCTACGCCGCCGAGCGGATTCCCCAGGAGCTGCTGACTCAGGCGAACGCGATTCTCGGCCAGGGGCAGCTGTCGCTGGCGAAATATCTCTTCATCGTGGCGGAGCAGGATGCCCCGAAGCTCGACATCCATGACATCCCGGCGTTCCTCCGGCACGTTCTCGAGCGGGTCGACTGGACGCGCGACCTCCACTTCCAGACCCGGACGACGATCGACACGCTCGATTACTCGGGGGACGGCCTCAACCAGGGTTCGAAGGTTGTCATTGCGGCGGCGGGGAAGAAGCGCCGCGACCTGCTGACCGAGATCCCCAGCGGCTGCAACTGGCCGGAAGGGTTCTCGGATCCCCGCATCTGTCTGCGAGGCATCCTCGCGCTGAAAGCGCCGCGCTGCACGGCGAGGAATGACGGCGTCCTTCGGAAATTCTGCGAGTCGATCGCCCATGGGCATCCGGTGAACCGGTTCCCGCTGATCGTGCTGGTCGATGACAGC
Source organism: Planctomycetota bacterium (assembly GCA_023429275.1). Taxonomy (GTDB): domain Bacteria; phylum Planctomycetota; class Planctomycetia; order Planctomycetales; family Planctomycetaceae; genus Planctomyces_A. The sequence goes on along the minus strand of JAEYWB010000054.1, from coordinate 1,777 downwards.
GGCTTCACGGCCCGGTCGCTCAACAACTTCCTGTGGGTGACATTCACCCGCTCGAACCCGGCGGCGGACATCGACGGCCTCGGGGCCTCGACCGAAAACAAGCACTGGGGATGCCGGAGCTCCCTCGTCATCGACGCCCGGATCAAGCCGCACCACGCCCCGCCGCTGGAGGAAGACCCTGCCGTCACCCGCCGCATCGACGAACTCGCGGCCTCCGGCGGGCCGCTGCATGGATTGTGGTGAAGGGGGTAGGCGGGTCTCAGCTGAACTCGTCCAAGCATTTGCCACAGAGGACACAGAGGTCACAGGGAGCTTCGGACCATCGTGATCGGTCTCGAGAAGGCTCGAAGGTCGTCCTTCCGGACGTTCTCTCTGTGACCTCTGTGGCCTCTGTGGCTAAAACTGCTTTGAAACTCCATCGAGAGCCGCCGCGCAATCCGTTAATTGTTCCCACCCAGCTGTCAGCACATATGACACTCTCCTCCACGTCACAGCCGTCCCTCGCCGTCCGATTCGCCCGCCCGGCTGACATCCCGTTTCTCCTGGCCCTGATCCGGGAACTGGCGGAGTACGAGCGCCTTTCGCACGAGGTCGTGGCGACGGAAGAGGCCCTGGCCCGGGACCTGTTCGGCGAGCGGGTCTACGCCGAGGCGATTGTTGGAACCGTCGACGAGGAGCCGGCCGGGTTCGCGCTCTTCTTCCACAACTACTCGACGTTCGCCGCCGGACCGGGGATGTACCTCGAGGACCTCTTCGTCCGTCCGGCTTTCCGCAAGCTGGGACTCGGCCGGAAGCTGATCATGGAAGTCGCCCGGCTCGCCGTGGAGCGGGGATGCGTCCGCTACGAGTGGTCAGTCCTCGACTGGAACGAGCCGGCGATCCGGTTCTATGAGGCCCTCGGAGCCCGGATGGCGGCCGACTGGCGGCGAATGCGCGTCGACGGGGCGGCACTCAAGGCACTGGGAGCGCCATAGTCCCGCGTGACTATGGCGCCAGGACCTCTTCGAAGAACTTGTACGCGATCTCCCGCGTCTCGGGAGGGAAGTCGTGGGCGCAGTCGGGGTAGGTGGCTCGAAGGTTCTTCTCGGCGCCGCAGAGCCGATAGATCGGCATGGCCGCGTCGATGCAGTCCTTCGCTCCCGAGACTTCGAAGTTGTCGTCACGCAGCGGTGAGCAGGCGAGAAACGGACGAGGAGCGAAGGCGGCGACGATCTCGGGGAAGTCGAACGGCATCTCTTCCGCGCGGTTGTGGAACTCGGTCGTGATCCGCGGCATGTACCGGGCGCTCGACCAGCCGGCGAGGTTTCCGTTCTCGTACTTGTGGAACCGGTTGAACCCGCAGCTGGAGACCATCGCCTTGATCCGCGGATCGAAGGCGGCCGTGAACATCGTGTTGTGCCCCCCGAGCGAGTGACCGATACAGCCGATCCGCTCGCCGTCGACCCGCGCGAGACCATGGTGCAGCAGGTCGACCGCGCGGAGGTTGTCGGCGATCGCCTTCATGGTCCCGCTGACGTAGCCGTCTTCCGGAGGGAAGGCGTATCGGTACTCACCGAAGCTCGGGTAGTCCGGAGCGAGCGTCACGAAGCCCCGCCGGGCGAGTTCGAGGGCGTAGTGCAGGTTCGGCAGCCCGCCGAGGCCCGCCGGCTCTCCTTTGACGATGCCGGTCGTCTGGTGGAGGCAGAGGATGCCGGCCCGCTTGTCCTCGGCCGGCTTCTCCGGGTCCTTCCCGGCGGCCGGCCCGGGGAAGAAGAGCCAGGCCCGGACCGTACGGGCC